>JALSVQ010000001.1 GCA_027073495.1 Flavobacteriaceae bacterium
TTTTGCCCTATATGCGTCAAGGTAAAAAAAGAACAAAAAAAGTGTTAAAAATGTTTGATGAACGTTTATTAAAAGACACTAACAATATATGAAAAAGAGTGCGGTGACCGTAAAAAAATTAAATTTGATTAGTTGATTTTTGGTTAAATCATGAAACACCCTTAGCAAATAAATGTTGAGGGTGTTTTTTTATTGATACTGTTTTTCTATTATAATGAAGAAAGAAACTATCAAAGCTTAAATAGAATAACTCCATAAGTTTAATTAAAACTATCCTCGAATTACGTAATATTCTTGGTTGTGCGCTAGTCTAATGTCTAACAGTGAAGCGGTCTAATGTCTTTTATCAGATACTGACTATTAATATAGTTTTCAATTTTGATATATTCTAAAAATTTTGTATATTTGGGTATTATTAATTTTAAACAAAAAAAGAACATGGGATTATTTTCATTTATTAAAGATGCGGGAGCAAATGTATTTGGTATTGGTAAAACAACTGCCGAAGAAACTGCCGATGCAAATTTAGCCAAAGCTACAGGATTGACAACTGCTGTAGAAGCTTACAATTTTAACGTTACAGATCTTAATATTGAGGTTGCTGGTGACGTTGCAAAAGTTTGGGGAGCAACAGATTCTCAAGAAACAAAAGAGCGTGTGATACTTGTAATAGGTAATACGGATGGTATTGCTACAGTAGATGATTATATTGATGTAGAAGCGCCCGCACCAGAAGCACAGTTTCATACTGTGGTAAAAGGTGATACGCTTGGAAAAATAGCAAAAACTTTTTATGGAGACGCGATGAAGTACCCTGTTATTTTTGAAGCAAATAAGCCAATGCTTACACATCCAGATAAAATCTATCCTGGGCAAGTATTACGTATCCCTGCTTTAGACTAAATTGGACTTGTATAGTTTAAAGATTAGTTAACGATTTTTAAATTACTTATAATAAAAAAGCGAAATAATTCTATTTCGCTTTTTTCATTTTTAAATATTATTGTCCGTCTAAAATTATTTCATTTACTCTTAATCAAGAAATATTAACAAGTCTTTTTGATTATTTTACAGTGAAGCGTTATCGTATTTATTATGTAATTTTTAAACCCAAGGGTTTATATTTCGCCAAAAATACGTTTTATTCCTTCCTTTATATCTTCTCGTTCTTCTTTTGTCATTTTCTTTTTTCCAGTCTTAGCTTTTTTATTGGTTGAATTGTCCTCGCTTGGAATATTATAGTTGGCAAATAAACTGTTGGTATTACTTATCTCAAAATTTAGCACTTCATTTTCAAGATTATTTAAAGCTTTTAACATATCAAAAGATGCATTTTGAATTTGCTGATAATATACCTGAATGTATTCTTGTTGTTTTTTTTTCTTTTTTCTATTAAAAATGTTATTTGGTATTTTCTTTTTGATTTGCAGTATCAATTTTAAAAGGGAATCATGCAAGTTGTTATGATAGTGTTCAACTTTGTTGTAAGATAGGAATTTTTTAAATGTAATTGCATCAGTATACAGCCACTTTCCAAACTGACAATCTGTTTTTGCAACATGCTGAGAAACAGCTTCCAAATCTCCTCCTTGAACAAGGTTTGAGATATGAGTCATTAAGTCTGTGTGATAAAACTGTGCCGTATTAAATAGTTGATTAATAGCTTCTTTTTTCACAAGTTATTAAATAAGAGGTTAAAGAGTAAAAATGAAAATTAAGCTTTATCTACAGCGCAGATATACCAATCTTTACAATCAGGATATTTGGATTTTATTTTGTTGGCTTCTGCTAGTGTTTTTACTGGTGGTACGATGACTTTATTGCCATAAATTTTATTATGAGGCCAATTGGCAGGAGTTGCTTTTCCTTCATTATATGAAAGTTGTAAACTATCTACTAATCGTATTATTTCATATATATTTCTACCATTAGCAAGAGGGTAGTACATCATTGATGCTATAACTCCTCCAGGACTAATAATAAAAACGGCTCTTACAGTAGCCATTTTGTCAGCATTAGGATGTATCATTCCATACTTTTGAGCAATATTATGCCCTGAAGCTATAGGGAATTCTATTTTCACACCAAAGTTTTCTTCAATGTTTTTCATCCAAGCGATGTGAGAATGAATGCCATCTACACTAAATCCAAGAATTTTAATATCGCGTTTGTCAAATTCTTCTTTAAGTTCTTGAAAACCTAAAAATTCTGTGGTACATACTGGTGTAAAATCACCAGGATGAGAAAAAAGGACAGTCCATTTTCCTTTGTAGTCTTCTGGAAAAGAAAGGGCACCTTCTGTGTTTTGCGCTTCAAAATGGGGAGCTATATCTCCAATCAATGGAATGTTGTAAGTTTCTGTATTCATTTTTTTAGTTTTTTTAAAATATTGGAAAACAAATGTACAAAAAAGCAAAAACTTTTAGCCAATTACTCTTTTTATTTCATCTTCTAGTTTGAATTCTTCTGTCAAAGCAGTTTTTTGTTCTTCTTTTGGTGCTGTTTTCGTTCTGTTTATGTTCAATGAGTTGAGCAATTCTTTGTTGAAATCTGCACTTAAAGGGTTTACTGTTTGAGTATTCGTTGTTTGCTCTGTTGTTTTAGAAGCCGTTTTATTTGTTTCTTTATTTACTGTATTAGGTGTTTCTAACGTTTTATTTGTTTCTAACGTTTTAGATGTGCTCTTTACGACAGTACTCTTTACTTCTTTATTAGTGTTTACTGTGTTGTTTTTTACATTTTTAATGGTACTTACAACGTTAGTTGTTTTTTTGACACTATCATTTTTAATGTCTTTATTAGTGCTAATAGCGGTTTTTGTAGTCTTGACATTTTTTAAACGATTAGCTGTTGTCTTGTTGATAAGTTTTGATTGAGAACAGTTTTTTTTCTTCAGAATTAATTCTTGTTCCAATTTGTTAAAATGTGCTACAATATTTTGATAAATTTTCCCTAAGACATCAGCATGAAAAATAATTTTTTCATTCCGTTTTTGAAAAGCTTTTAGCTTAGATTCAAAAAAAGAAGTTGATAATTGACTGTTTGTTAGCTCAATAATTTTTTTATACTCTTGAACTTCTTTAAGAATCAATTTTTGAACTTCGGTGAACCCTTCTAGGTTTTTTAAGGAGCTATTAGCTGGGATAATCCATTTTGAAGCCACTTTTGATAGGGATTCAAATTTTACTTTCTTTTTTTCTACAAGTAGTTTATTCAAACGTACATGGATATCATTAAACCATATTTGGTGTTCTAATTTGTAGTTTTTTAATTTTTCTAAACAATCGTTTTTTAGCATGTCAGTATTTATTATATCCCTAGTATTTTTTTTATTTCGTCTTCATAATTAAAGTCCTCAGATTCCTCAGATGGTTTTTTATTAGTACTTTCAATAATTTCTGTTTTTGTTATTATTTCCTCATTTTTTTGAGTAGCTATATTGTCTGTTTTCTCAGTTTTAACATCTTCTTTTTCTTTAATCGGTTTTATCTTCTCATTTTCAACATTTTTATATTTAAGAAGTGTCAAGTTTTTTTTTAATAAATCTGTACGAACCTGTTGCTCTTCATTATATTGAAACAATGTATTAAACCTTTTTTTCAATTCCTTTTTTTTATTTGCTACAGCACTTCCTTTAAATGAAAATAGGCTGACGTCACTAGGTTTTAAGATATCATTTGCTAGTTTTTTGTATTCATTTCGCTCCCTATCAATTAGCTTATGAATGAGCTTTAATTCTTTTAATAATTCTTCACCCTTCAAATCTTTGCATGCAATTAAATCTTTTCTGTCTGAAAGTTCCGCAATCTTAATTGCTGATTTTTTATCAGAAAGTGCTTGTTTTTGCAATTCTTCTAAATAAAGCTTCCATTTTTTCAGGATTTCTCCATAAGAATCAAATTGTTTTATGTAATAGTCAATTTCCATAATAGATTTTGTTAGGCTTTGGTTTTCGATTGCAAATTACATTTTTTTTTAATATAAAAAAAACAGAATATTTTTCTTTATATTAATCTCATTATATCTTAATAATTAAGTATATTGCATTATCTAAAATAAATTAAAAATTATCTTTTTTGAAACCACATAAAGACCATAAATACATTGAGGCACTTATCCAGAATGATAGCCGTCTTTTAAGTGAATTGTATCAAAAATTTACGCCTAAAATTATTGCATTTGTAAAAAAGAATAGCGGCGATGAAACACAGGCTAATGACTTGATTCAAGATGTGTTAGTAACTATATTTCATCAAGCAACTGAAAAACAATTTGTACTTACTTGTCCTTTTGATGCTTACTTTTTTTTGCTGTGTAAACGCAAATGGTTTAATGTTTTGAAAAAAAAATCGAATAAGGAGGTAACAATTGAAGATGATTTTTTATCTATAAGTGAAAAGCAAGCAGAAGAAGCAATTGTTGAAACCGAGCGGTATGAGTTGCAAAGTACACTTTACGAAGAGAAATTTAAAGAATTGGGTGTTAAATGTCAAGAGTTATTAAAACTCTCTTTTGTCGTAAAATCGATGGAAAAAGTGGCTGAAAAATTGAATATTTCATATGGTTATGCCCGTAAGAAAAAATCGCAATGTATGAGTAAACTTACACAACTGATTAAATCTTCTACTTCATTTGAAACTATAAAAAATTATTAGAAACCATGAATGAGCAATTAATCGAATTATTTGAATCATATTTACAACAAGAATTGGCTTTAGAAGCAGCAAAAGATTTTGAGAATCGTCTTCAGACAGATGTTACTTTTAAAAGTGATTTTGAACTTTATAAAAGCATTCAAGATTCATTAATATACCGATTTAATGCTCAAGAAAAAAATCTTCGAGATACACTTCGAAAAATTCAAGCTAAGACATCAAATACTAAAGAACCAAAAGTGTTTTCTTTAAATAATTTTAGAAAAATAGCTGTTGCTGCTAGTGTTGTATTGTTAGTCGCTTTGAGTGTTTACAGATTTAATAGTAAACCAAGTTTCAATGATTTTGCGCAGTATGATGATTTAAGCCTTGTGGTTCGTGGTGATGATGACACACAAAAGAAAATGCTTGAAAAGTATTTTAATGACAAGCAATTTGCAAAGACTTTGCCTTTGTTTGAGGATTTATTAAGAGATAATCCAAATGATAATAAATTGTTGCTATATAAAGCTTTAGCGCTTGTTGAAACTAATAATACTGATTCCGCTTTTCTTATTTTTGATAAATTAATAGTTGGCAAAAACAAATTATATAAAAGTAATGCGCTTTGGTACAAATCTTTAGCATACCTTAAGGTAAAAAATTATGATGCCTGTAAAGAAACATTATCAAAAATAAGTTCCGATTCTGATTATAGTGTTGAAGCAAAAAAACTGTTATCTAGTTTGTAAAATGGATGTTTTTTTTGAGAATTAACGTTAAATTAACGTGATTTCATAAGATTTTTGTTAACTTTGGGTATTATTAATGTTTAATCAAACAACAAAAGAATCATGAGTAAAAGAGACGACTTAATTGCATTGTATGCAAAAGAATTAAAAGAAAAAGCAGGAGTTACTGCTGACATGGATTTATTGAAAAAAGTAACTATCGGTTGTGGACCATCAATTTACAATAGAGATGCAGCATCTGTATCGTGTTCACAAGCAAGTGAACTAGAAACTGTAAAGAAAAATTTCTTAATCAAAAAATTAGGATTAAAAGATGATGCTAAGTTAGATGCTGCTATCAAAGAAGTGTGTGAGCAACTAGGATCTTCAAACAGAAATAAATATAGAGCAATGTTTTATTATCTATTAGCTGTTAAATTTAAGAAACAAGCTATTTATAAATAGTATTAACTATTAATAAATTATTACATTTGCGCTAAATAGTATTTAGCGCATTTTTTGTATCAAACTGAACATATATGACACCAGAAAATATAATAAGCATTTTTTTAGGCATCGGATTAGCTGCAGCAGTAGGATTTCGTGTCTTTATTCCATTATTTATTATGAGCATAGTGACCTATTTTGGTCATCTTCATCTTGTGAGTTCGTTTGCATGGATAGGAAGTTTTAATGCATTGTTGCTATTTGCTATTGCTACTATTATTGAACTTTTGGCATATTTTGTGCCTTTTATAGACAATGTATTAGATACAATCGCAGTTCCATTAGCGGCAATCGCAGGAACTATTGTTATGGCAGCTGTGCTTGTAGATTTACCCGAAGTAATGACTTGGAGCTTAGCTATAATTGCAGGAGGAGGAACGGCAGCAGCCATTTCAGGAACTACTGCAACTACACGTGTAGCATCTTCTACAACTACATTAGGTATAGCAAACCCATTAATTGCAACAGCAGAAATTGGGAGTTCATTAATTATTAGTTTACTGGCAATCGTTGTTCCTGTTATTTCAATGATTGTAGTTGTTGTAATACTATATTTATTATACCGTTTGGCAAAAAAAATACTCAAAAACAAAAAATAATTTTTATGAAAATAATCGCAATGATACCAGCTCGTTACGGAGCAACACGTTTTCCTGGGAAGTTAATGGCTGACTTAGGTGGTAAATCAGTAATAAGAAGAACCTATGAAGCAGCATTAGCTACAAATCTATTTGATGCTGTATATGTGGTTACTGATAGCGAGATCATATTTGACGAAATACAAAACAATGGAGGCAAAGCTATTATAAGTAAAACACCTCATGAATGTGGTAGCGATAGAATAGCAGAAGCAGTTCAAGATATGGATGTTGATATTGTAGTCAATGTACAAGGTGATGAGCCTTTTACTAAACGAGAACCTTTAGAAAAACTACTTGCTGTTTTTAAAGATGATAGTAAACAAGAAATAGATTTAGCTACTTTAATGCAAGAGCTTCACGACTGGAAAGATATTACAGATCCAAACTATGTAAAAGTAATTGTAGATGAAAAGGATTTTGCACTTTATTTTTCGCGTTCTCCTATACCTTATCCAAGAGATAAAGAAGCTGGCGCACGTTATTTTGAACATATTGGTATTTATGCTTTTCGCAAACAAGCATTATTAGATTTTTATAATTTGCCTATGCGGGCATTAGAAGCAACAGAAAAAATAGAATGCATACGATACTTAGAATATGGTAAACGTATAAAAATGGTAGAGACAGCATACATGGGTATTGAAATAGATACACCAGAAGATTTGGTTAAAGCTCAAAAATTTCTTTAAATAATAAAACATTAAACTATTTTTCAATGAATACAGCAAAAGTAGCAACATATATAATCAATTGGTTAAAAGATTATGCCAAAAAAGCAAAAGTTAATGGTTTTGTAGTTGGTGTTTCTGGCGGAATAGATTCTGCAGTTACCTCTACACTTTGTGCAATGACAGGCTATAAAACAGTCTGTGTAGAAATGCCAATCCATCAAGATGAAAAACAAGTTAGTAGAGCTTTAGAACATATCACTCAGCTACAAAGACGTTTTGATAATGTTGCGGCTACCAAAATAGATTTGACTACAACTTATGAGACTTTTAAAACTAACGTAGCTCATTTACCTAAGACTGAAACCGAAGAAATCACATTAGCTAATACTCGTGCACGTTTACGTATGACTAGTCTGTATTATATAGCAGGTTTAGAAGGCTTGTTGGTAGCAGGAACAGGAAATAAAGTAGAAGATTTTGGTGTTGGCTTTTATACCAAATACGGTGATGGCGGTGTAGATTTAAGTCCTATTGCCGATTTGTTAAAATCAGAAGTATATGAACTTGCACACTATTTAGAAGTGTCAATGACTATTCAAAAAGCAGCACCAACCGATGGGCTTTTTGGCGATAGTAGAACTGATGAAGATCAATTGGGAGCATCATATGATGAGCTAGAATGGGCAATGGAAGCTTATGATAGTAACACTGATTCTACTGAATTTTCAAGAAGACAACAAGAAGTTTTTGCTATTTATAAAAAATTACATTTAGCCAATCAGCATAAAATGAAGGCTATTCCTGTTTGTGAAATCCCTGCTGATTTGAAATAATTTATTGTTCTGGACAAATGATTATTATCATTTAATATCTTAAATGTTCATGTTATTTTTGTTACATAAATAATTCAATAAATTAACAAATGAAAAAAATAACAAGTATTATCGTATTTTGCTTTACAAGTGTTCTATTTGGACAAACAGGACATTTAATGCAAGGAGTAGGAGCAGTAAATATGTCCATGGGAGGTGCCTCAACAGCACAACCTATAGATATAAATGGCGCAATGCAATGGAATCCTGCAAGCATTAGTGCTTTTGACAACACTATGGCGGCATTAGATGTGGGTATTTTCTTTGCTAAACCAGAATTAAGTTCAACTTTGCCAGCAGGTGCTATGGGACCAGGTTCTCCTGCAACTAAAGGAACTACAGTTGATGAGCTAGGTGCTTCGCCACTTCCTGCTTTTGGAATGGTTTGGGGAAAAGCTGAAAGTAAGCATACTTTTGGGTTTTCTGTATTTGGTGTAAGTGGATTTGGAGTAGATTTTCCTGAAGAGGCTAATACACCAGCTCTTGGTGCTACTTGGGATCCTAATAATTCTAATGCCATTCTATACCCACAAGCTATGGGAGGGTTTGGACATGTTACTTCAAATTACATGCTACTTCAAATAGGAGGTACTTGGGCTTATGAACTAACTGAAAAATTTTCGATTGGTGTTGAACCAACATTAGATTATTCAACGTTGGAATTAGGGCCTAATCCTCTAGCTTCTCCTGATCCAGCTAAAGGCTATCCAGTAGCTGACAAGGCTTCAGCAATGGGTTTTGGAGCGCAATTCGGTATGTTTTATAATTCTGGGGCTGGTTTTAAAGCAGGAATGTCTTATAAAACAACACAGAATATGAAAGATTTTGATTTCAAAAACACCTATTTAGATGGTAGTGCTGCACCAAATAATTCTTTCAAAATGGATTTCCCAGCAGTACTCTCTTTTGGTCTAGGGTATTCTAATAAAGCTTTTGATTTAGCAATGGATTACCGTATGGTTAATTATGAAAAAACAGCTGGTTTTGAAGCAAAAGGATGGACAAGTACAGCTTCAGTAAAAGGGTTTGGTTGGAAAAACATGAATATATTATCACTTGGAGTACAGTATAAAGGCTTTGAAAAAATGCCAATCCGTTTAGGATATACTTATAGTAGCAATCCAATAGACGAAGATTTAACATTTTTCTCTGTATCTGCTCCTGCTGTTGTCAAAAGTGCATTCCAGCTTGGTTTAGGATATAAAATGAGTGACAAACTAAGTCTTGATTTTGTTTATCACCACGGCGCTAGTGGAACTGAAACTAAAGGAAATTTGTTAAACCCAATGATGGTTTCGCCTTCAAATCCTTATGGAGCAATACCAGGGTCATCTGTTTCTTATAAAATGAGTACCGATTTATTAATGTTTGGTGTAAAATACACGATTAATTAATGAATAGTTTTATACAATAATTAAAGCCTCGAAATGTAAATTTTGAGGCTTTTCTGTTGTAATACGTTTCTTTAATTAAAATCGATATCTTTTAAAAGCTTCAATAGC
>JALSVQ010000002.1 GCA_027073495.1 Flavobacteriaceae bacterium
TTATCTTCGCGATACATAACGGCAAGTGTACTCGTGTAAAACTTTGTAGCCATACCAACTAAAGCCGTGACCCACATCCAAAAAATAGCGCCAGGACCTCCTGTAACTATAGCTATAGCAACACCACTGATATTTCCCATTCCTACTGTAGCAGCAAGCGCAGAAGATAAGGCTTGAAAATGGGTGAGTTGCCCTTTTTCTTGCTGATGATCATATTTACCCCCTAAAACAGCAAGCGCATGTTTAAAATAAAAAAAAGGTGTAAATCGAGAATAAAAAAGCAAGAATAATCCACCTCCGAGTACTATAATTAGAAGTGGCCAATCCCAAATCCATGATGAAAAATGTGCTACACCTTGTTTAATACTTTCAATAGTATTCATAGTTTTGATTTTTTGTTACTTGTTTGTAAAAATACAGTATATTTTTAATTATTAGAGATTAAATCAAAAAATGAAGTTTCTAATTCTCTCAAGAAAGCTTTTATATTGATACGCAGTGAGATATCTCTTGGTTGAAGGTAGAAATATGAATGATAGAAAATTCCAGTATCAAACACTAATAGTGTTATCTCGTAGGCTGTGCGTGCTCGAAACCTGTTGCCAATAAATAGCTGTTGAATATAAAAATAAGGTTACAATGCCTATTATACATTGTTTTTTTATAAAATATTGATATATATATATATATATAGAAAATTTTTGTTATTACAATATATTATTATACATTTGTCTTATATATAAATAAGAGCATCCTTTTACGCCGGGAAGCATAAGTCAAGGATGCTCTATCTCGTCAGATAATAATCTAACAAGGCAAAGATACTATAATAATGGTACTAATTTTGTATTTTACTCTTGTTGTTTACTAGATGATGATGTTATAGTCGGAATAAACGCAGACACAGCGACTTTAACTTTGAAGGTAAGCAATAAAAACAATTTATTATGAAACATTTTTTACTATTAATGACGTCCTTATTTATTTTAACAACTTTTGAAAGTTGTGGTGGAGATAAAGCCCCTAGTGGAGATTTAGCAACTGTCGTATTGCAAGATGGCTATCTAGGTGCTTGTGGCAATGAACTCTTGAGTATGCATGTACATATTACTGTAGATCAATACAGCAATAATAGTTATGAAGGTATTTATTGGGAAGATGAATTTGACACAAATAACACACAACATTTTTTTTATGATGTAGCAATACCAAGTTCAGGACGTTTTCAAGTAACCATGGAAATAGACTTTAACGATTGTACTTCTTGTTGCTATGGTTCTTGCTATAATGGAGGAGGAAAACCTTCCTTTTTTGGAGCAACTAATATGTTGGATGCGCCTGCCAATGGACAGACTTTGACTATTCTTCCAACTTTACAAAGCTGTAATTAAAAATGAAAAAACAACTTACTATTCTATTATTCTTAACACTTACTATTATGCAAGCGCAAAAGAAGAAACCAATACAGTTTGGACTTTCTTATAGCGTTTCAGGCTTTAACCAAAAAGACATAATACTTCAAAGACTTGAGATCAATCCTTATACTGTTGCTTATGTACATAAGAAAAGCCCATACTATCATTATATGTATAGTGCTTATTTCGTAGCACAAAAGCCAATAAATAAGCGATTAAGCTTAGGAACACAATTGGGTTATACTATTATTTTTAAGGATCCTATTACTATTATGTATCGTGAAAAAGAGAACATTACTTCTTTGCGAGCTTTGCTGACTGCAACTTATGGTTTTGGCACGAAACATCAGCTTATTAAGCCCTATGTTACTGCTAAATTTGGCTATGCAAATCTGTATTATCACGAAAATGTTACGTCAGAAATAACTTTTGATCACCATGGAGGAATAGCTTATGAATTGGAAGCGAGTTTTAAAATACAAAACAAAAAACTTAAGCGCTTAGCGCCCTTTCGGT
The DNA here is from genome assembly GCA_027073495.1 of Flavobacteriaceae bacterium. Lineage (GTDB taxonomy): Bacteria > Bacteroidota > Bacteroidia > Flavobacteriales > Flavobacteriaceae > JALSVQ01. The sequence goes on from JALSVQ010000002.1 coordinate 1,932, forward strand.
TTTTTGTTAGTTTTAATAGGTATTATGAAAATGCAAGGTTTGATATTGATTATGTACTACCGAGTACTCCAGATGTGCATTTTGATTACCGAGTACTCCGAGAAAGTATGTCAATGGGTGTGGCGTATTTTTTCACAAAGAAACCAAAGAAGAAAACTTTTAAAAGATCTCAAATAGAATAGTAATTGTAAAATTTCTAAAACGCCTTGCTACTGTACCGATTAGTAAGGCGTTTTTTTATAATTCTAACCTCAAAGAAAAAGATTTCTAGTTACTCCTGCGTCGCGCTGTCGGAAATTTCATAGCGTTACTTTTTTACAAGAATAATAAAAAGTTCATTATTCATTCGTGGCTTTATAGAATTATAGCAGCGCTCCATGACTTTGATATCAAAATAAGGTTTAAAATAATTCAAATATGCTTCGGCTGAGCCACCAAAAGGAGGGTCTTTTTCAGTTAAAGGAAAATCAAATAGTACGCCTACTATTTTGCCACCTTTACACAATAACTCACTCATTTTTTTAGCATAATTCGCACGTAATTCAGGGTTTAAAGCACAAAAAAAGGTTTGCTCAATGATGAGGTCATAGTTACCAATATGTTCAAAAAAATTAGTATTTATCAATTGCTCTTTCGGTATTTTAGTATTGCGTGCTAGTAGATTGTCCAAAGGTTCTTGAGCTATGTCTAATACATAAGTGTGCTTAAAACCAGTGTCAAAAAGATATGCCGCTTCGTAACCATTTCCAGC
>JALSVQ010000003.1 GCA_027073495.1 Flavobacteriaceae bacterium
GTGTTCGCCAACAGCATTGCGGTTTCCTTCAGGAGCAGCAATAAGTGCAATGCCTTTTTTTGAGGCATAAGCTGTATCAATGCTTTCTAATCCTGCGCCTACTCGCGCTATGAATTCAAGGTTAATCCCTTGGTCTATAAATGGTTTGTCAATTTTGAATCGACTGCGGATTACAATGCCAATATAGTTAGGTAAAATAGCTTCAATTTCTTGTTTTGAAGCAGTAAAATTTTCATCACAGACAAAACCAGCAACTGTAAGCTTTTGTTTTAGTAATGGGTGATTATTATCGAGTAAAAGTATTTTTTTCAAGCGTAATTATTTTTAATAATTCAAAGATACGATTTTTAATGTAATTTTTGTATTCCTAAAAAATCATTTATTTTACTAAGTATTACCGATTTAATGTAAATATTGTAATTTTGTTATCTAATAATAAATCTAAATGCTATGAAACAAGTTTTCTTCATTATATGATGTATTTTTACCTATTTAGCTCAAGCGAAAACTACCTATTTTGTTGATCAAATCAATGGTTCTGATACTAATAATGGTTCGGCAGTTGCTACGGCTTTTCAATCTTTTAATTTAGCAAAAAATAATGTTGTAGCAGGAGATACTATTATGATAATTGGTGAATATCACAATAGTTCATACAATCCAAACTGCACATACAATGCTCCTGATGATTCGCAGTTTTGGCATGCAGAAAACACCATCTCTGTAAGTAATCTTCACGGAACAAGTACACAACCCATTACTATTTGTGCTTACGATAATAATACAATACTCAAAGGTGATGGGTAATACCTATTTAGTATAAGAATTTGCGAAAAGAAAACCCTACAATTAATTGTTTATATAAAGAATACTACACTATATTTGCGAAAAAATCCAATGGAAAATAATAATTACATCCCAATCACTGTTTACATCGAGCAAACTCCAAATCCTAGAACAATGAAATTTGTAGCAAATACACTGCTTGTAAAAAATGCTTTTGACTTTCAAGATAAAGCGAAAGCTAGTAGCTCACCTTTAGCTTCTTATTTATTTGAATTGGATTATGTCAGTCGTGTTTTTATTGCAAAAAACTATGTTACTGTTACCCTTAAAACGGGTTGTATTTGGGACGATGTGATGTTAGAATTACGAGATTATGTCAATCATTTTTTAAAAACGAATAATACATTGGTTGCTGATAGAGAAGCTAAAGTTTCTTATGCAGAAACAACAGATTTGACTTCAAAGCAAATAGCAGCACTTATCGACCAACATGTCACACCATTAACATTAGCAGATGGTGGTAATATTAGTTTTAAATCTTATGATACTGAGAGTAAAATAGTTACTGTTGTAATGCAAGGTGCATGCTACAATTGTCCATCAATAGGGCAAACCCTAAAAACAGGAGTAGAAGCCATGCTCCAAGATATGTTGCCAGACAAAGTAATTGGTGTTAAACCAGTGAAAGAATAACGGTTTATTGTTCAATAATCCAGTATTTTTCACTTTTCACTTTTCATTTTTTAATTTAAAATTGTAAATTAGCGGACTAATCAATTATTTTACAATTATGAATACGATCACGCGTTTATTTGATTTTCCATATTATCAATTAGAAAAAAAACCATTAAAAAATGCTTTGGTCACTAAAAAAAATGGAAAATGGATAGAAACTTCTACTGAAGAATTTATTAAAAAAGCCAATCAGATAAGTCGTGGTTTGTTGCGTTTGGGTGTGAAACCTAATGATAAAATAGCTATCATTTCAAGTGCCAATCGTACAGAATGGAATATTATGGATATTGGTTTGTTACAAATCGGTGCACAAAGTGTGCCCATTTATCCTACAATAAGTGCCAAAGAATATGCTTATATTTTTAATCATGCAGAAACGACATTTTGTTTTGTTTCAGATGAAGGTATTTTAGAAAAAGTAAATGCAGTAAAACATGAAGCAAAAACCATGAAAGGTATTTACTCTTTTGATAGTATTTCGGGTTGTGATAATTGGGAAAAAGTACTTCAATTGGGCGAAGATGATAGCAATCAAGATGAAGTAGAAACGCGCAAAAAAGCAGTAAATCCTAATGATTTAGCAACCATAATTTATACTTCTGGAACTACAGGGACACCAAAAGGTGTTATGCTTTCGCATCATAATATTGTATCCAATGTATTATCAAGTATTCCGAGACTTCCTTTAATCCAGGGAGAATCTCGAGTAATAAGTTTTTTACCTGTTTGTCATATTTTTGAACGCATGTTGCATTACCTTTATATCTCACAAAGTGTAGCTATTTATTTTGCAGAAGGTATTCCCGAAATTGGCGAAAATATACGTGAAACACATCCTAATTTAATGAGTGTGGTTCCAAGACTTTTAGAAAAAATACACGATGGTATTATTGCTAAAGGAACCGAACTAACAGGAATCAAAAAAAGATTATTCTTCTGGGCTGTTGAATTGGGCTATCAATGGAAACCGTATGGAGAAAATGGTTGGTGGTATGAAACAAAGTTAAAAATAGCGCGTAAACTTATTTTTAGTAAATGGAAAGCGGCATTAGGAGGAAGCTTAGAAAATATGGTTTCGGGTTCTGCAGCATTACAACCACGTTTAACTCGAATATTCTGTGCTGCAGGCATGCAAGTTATGGAAGGTTATGGACTTACAGAAACTTCACCTGTTGTGACAGTTAATATGTACAAAAACAATATGTTTCGTACAGGAACTGTAGGAAAAGCCATTGCAGATGTTGAAATAAAAATAGCAGAAGACGAAGAAATTTTAATCAAAGGACCAAATGTAATGCTTGGTTACTACAAAAACCCAGAACTCACTGCCGAAGTATTAAAAGACGGCTATTTCCATACAGGAGACAAAGGCGCTGTAGATAATGATGGTTTTTTACGTATTACAGGACGTAAAAAAGAAATATTCAAAACCTCTGGCGGAAAATATATTTCTCCTGTTCTGTTAGAAAACGAAATGAAACAATCGCGTTTTATAGAGCAAATAATGGTTGTTGGTGAAGGTGAGAAAATGCCTGCGGCTATTGTGCAACCTGCATTTGATTTTGTCCGTGCTTGGGCAAAGCGTCATAATATTGAAGTTGGAACAGATAACGTTTCACTTATCAGTAATCAAAATGTCATTGACCGTATCAAAAAAGAAGTTGATGAAAAAAATCAAGGTTTTGGTAAATGGGAACAAATCAAAGTTATAGAACTCACTTCAGAAATCTGGAGCGTAGATAACGGACTTCTAACACCTACATTCAAACCAAAACGTAAACAAATAAAGGAGAAATATATCGCTTTGTATAACGATATTTATAATAAATAATTAAACATAGCTAAACTATAATAACCTTGTAGCGGAAGGTGAGTTTAACCAAATAAAAAACACGCAATAATTAATTATTGCGTGTTTTTTTGAATTTCTTATTTTTATTCAATATATGATTTTGAAGCTATTAATGCAGCTTTAATGCCATCTGGGTTTTTACCTCCTGCAGTAGCAAAAAAGGCTTGACCACCACCACCGCCTTGGATGTGTTTTCCGAGTTCACGCACTATTGTACCAGCATTGAGATCTTTGCTGTCAACCAATTCTTTAGCAACATAAGCAGCAAGCATGGCTTTTCCATTATCGCGTCTTCCAATTACCATAAAGAGATTCGGTATTTCGCTGCCTAATTGATACATCAAATCTTTGATGGCAGCAGCATCCAAATCGAGTTCAGTTGCTAAAAATGCTACATCATTAACAGTCTCAATTTGTGTTATCAGATCACGTTTTAAATGCTTGGCTTTATCTTTGGTAAGTTTTTCTACTTGTTTTTTGAGCAATGCCATTTCTTCTTGCATTTTCACAATAGCTTTCTTTGGATCTTCAGCATTATTTAATAATGCTTTTACAGCATAATAATCACGATTATTTTCTTGATAATACGTTTTGCAAGCATCATTGGTTATAGCCTCTATTCTGCGTACTCCTGAGGCAATAGCACTTTCTGAGCGTATTTTGAATTGCCATATATCAGATGTGTTTTTGACATGAATACCTCCACAAAGTTCTTTGGATTTTCCAAATTCAATTAAGCGAACGGTATCGCCATATTTTTCGCCAAAAAAGGCTAAAGCACCTTTTTCTAATGCCTGATTATAAGGGATGTTACGATGTTCATCTAAAGGAATTGATTCACGAATTCGCGCATTGACAAAATTTTCTATTTCGCGTAATTGATCATTAGTCAATTTTGCAAAATGCGAAAAATCAAAACGCAAATATCCTGAATGTACCGCTGACCCTTTTTGTTCTACATGCTCACCTAAGATAGTGCGCAGTGCTTGGTGCAATAAATGTGTTGCCGAATGATTACAAGCCGCTCGAAAACGTTGTTTTTCAGCTACAACAGCCTTAAAGGTAGCATACAAATCTTTAGGTAAGGTTTTACTAAAATGTATTATTAGATTATTTTCTTTTTTAGTATCAATAATATAAGTAACACTAGCATCTGGAGCTTCAAGATAGCCTTTGTCTCCAACTTGCCCACCACCTTCTGGGTAGAATGGTGTCATATTAAATACCAATTGATAGAGCTCGCCATCTTTTTTGGAAGTTACTTTTCTGTATTTTGTAATGCGAATATCAGCCACTAATAGATCGTAACCTACAAACTCTTCATAATCATCCTCTTTAAGTATAACCCAATCATCGGTTGCTATTTGGGCAGCTGCACGTGAACGGTCTTTTTGGGCTTGCATCGCTTCTTTAAAAGCAGCTTCATCAAGCGTCATTCCGCGTTCACGAAGAATTAATGCTGTTAAATCAACAGGGAAACCATACGTGTCAAAAAGTTCAAAAGCTTTCATTCCAGAAACTTGTTTTCCTTTTGTATTTGCTATGATACGCTCCAACAAAACCAAGCCTTGATCCAATGTTCTCAAAAACGAGTTTTCTTCCTCACGAATTACATTTTCTATCAGTTGACGTTGTTTTTTCAATTCAGGAAAAGCATCTCCCATTTGATTGCTTAATGTAGCAACAATACGATAAATAAAAGGTTCTTTTGTGTTTAGAAATGTGAATCCATAACGCACTGCACGTCGCAAAATACGACGGATTACATAACCTGCACCATTATTAGATGGCAATTGCCCATCAGCAATAGCAAAAGCAATAGCGCGTATATGATCTGCAATAACACGAATAGCAATATCCGTTTGTTCAGTTACACCGTATTTACTAGCTGTTATGGTTTCTATTTCACGTATAAGCGGTGTAAAAACATCGGTGTCGTAATTTGATTGTACGCCTTGTTTCACCATACAAAGACGCTCAAATCCCATACCAGTATCAACATGTTGCTCAGGTAGTTTTTCTAAGGTTCCAGTGGCTTTTCTGTTATATTGCATAAAAACCAAATTCCAGATTTCAACAACCTGAGGATGGTCTTGGTTTACTAAATCTTTGCCATCAACTTGTTTTTTTTCTGCTTCTGAGCGAATATCTACATGAATTTCGGAACAAGGCCCGCAAGGTCCTTGCTCGCCCATTTCCCAAAAATTATCTTTTTTATTACCCATCAATATTCGGTCTTCAGCAATGTAACCTTTCCAGATATCATAGGCTTCTTGGTCAAGTTTGAGATTGTCTTTGTCATCACTACCTTCAAAAACGGTAACATAAAGTGAACTCTTGTCAATCTTCATTTCTTCGGTTAGAAATTCCCACGCCCAAGCAATAGCTTCTTTCTTAAAATAATCACCAAAACTCCAGTTACCAAGCATTTCAAACATAGTATGATGATAGGTGTCCATTCCTACTTCTTCTAAATCATTGTGTTTTCCAGAAACACGGAGGCATTTTTGAGTATCTGCTATTCGTTTTGATTTAGGTGTTCCGTGACCCAAAAAATATTCTTTGAATTGGTTCATTCCTGCATTTGTAAATAGGAGTGTAGGATCATCTTTGATAACTAAAGGGGCTGACGCTACTATCTCGTGTGATTTTTTTTCAAAAAATGCTAAAAATGCTTTACGAATGTCTTGTGATTTCATTATTATATGTTCTTATTTTTATTAAATTATAGCAGTATTTATTTTTTTAGTACTTTTGCAGTTCCAAACCTAATATTATAGTGCTAGAAATGCAAAAATAAGATAATTTTTTATTCTGTCTAATTATGTCTAAAGTAAAATATAAATACGATCCAGAAACACTAGCTTATGTTCCTGTAGAAACCAACAAAACGAAACCCTATTTGTATGGTTTTGTGTTTTTGGTAGCTTCTGCATTAATGGGCTTGCTTTGGCTTTTTGTTTTTGGTTTGATGGATGTGCAAACTCCAAATGTAAAAAAACTGAAACGTGAGAATGAGCATTTGGTATTAAATTACAAATTACTCAATAAGCAATTAAAAGATGTACATAAGGTATTGGAAGCTATTGAAAAGCGTGATAATAATATTTATAGAAACTATTTTGATGCCAATCCTATTTCTGATGCCAATCGAAAATCAGGTCTAGGAGGTGTCAACCGATATAAAAACTTAGAAGGTTATTCCGATTCTGATTTAATTATCGCTACGCGAAAAAAGATGGATGAACTTAGAAAAGAATTAGCCGTTCAATCGGAATCTTTTGATGAAATAGCTAAACTTGCCAAAGAAAAAGAAAGTTTATTATCACGTATTCCAGCTATTCAGCCTGTTAAAAATGAAGATTTGACACGTATATCTTCGGGTTGGGGTTGGCGTAGCGACCCGTTTACAAAAGCTAGAAAATTTCATTACGGAATGGATTTTACTGCAAAACGTGGTACGCCTGTTTATGCTTCTGGAGATGGAAAAATAAAAAGAGCAGATAACAACTCTTCGGGTTATGGTAATCACGTGCGAATAGATCATGGTAATGGTTATGTGAGTTTGTACGCGCATTTAAGCCGTTATAATGTGCACAAAGGGCAAAAAGTAAAACGCGGTGATATTGTTGGGTTTGTAGGAAGTACAGGGCGTTCTACAGGGCCGCATCTGCATTATGAAATATTTAAAGATGGCGAGCGCATTAATCCGTTAAATTTCTATTACGGACATCTATCTCCAAAAGAGTTTGAACAAATGCGTAAAGCTGCAGAAGAGCAAAATACATCGTTAGATTAATTTATTATGATAATTAATTTACCCAAAAAACGCTATTATAGTATTGGAGAATTAGCCAAAGCATTTGGAGTTAAAACCTCATTGATACGTTTTTGGGAAGGAGAGTTTGATATATTACAGCCAAAAAAAAACAAAAAAGGTAACCGTCTTTTTACCGAAAAAGATGTTGACAATCTCAAAATAATCTATCGTCTGGTCAAAGTTAATGGTTATACACTCGAAGGAGCAAAAAACAGATTAAAAGAAAATACTAACAAAATAGTTAGCAATAATGAGATAATCAACAAATTGGAAGGGATAAAACTAGAATTGTTAAAGATTAAAAGCCAACTAAATAATCCACTTTAAGTACTTTTTTTAAAAGTTTTTTTGACTATCATTTCGACAAAGCGAGGAACGAACGCCGAAAAATCTTATCTTTTAGAGCTAAAAATTATGAGATATCTCACATCTGTTCGACATGACAGATAGCTTCTACAAAGCTAACAAATACCGAGAAATATCATGTAAATATGATAATCTTTCTAGTTTTTTTATTATATTTACAAAAATTAAAAAACACATATTTAAACATGAAAAAAATAGTAATAATTTTAGCTGTAATATTTGGACTTATTGCTTTTTGGCTTTTTGGTGCCGGAAAAAGTTTTTATAATAAAGCCATTTTACTTAAGGAAGACGCTACTGCCCAATGGGGGAAAGTAGAGAGTGCGTATCAACGTCGTGCTGATTTAATACCTAATTTGGTAGAAGTTGTAAAAGGCTATGCAAAACACGAAAAAGAAACACTAGAAGCTGTTGTTAAAGCGCGTGCTTCTGCTACACAAACCAACATTAATGCAGGAAACTTAACGCCAGAGAAAATGGCACAATTCCAAAAAGCACAACAAGGTTTAAGTGGCGCTTTATCACGATTATTGGTAAGTATAGAAAAATATCCAGAGTTAAAAGCAGATCAACGTTTTGCAGAATTACAAACCGAACTTTCGCGTACAGAAAACCGCATTAAAGTAGAGCGTGACCGATTTAATGATGCCGTAAAACCGTATAATAATCATATTAAAACTTTCCCAAACAACTTGTTTGCTAGTTGGTTCAAAATGTTTCCTTTAGACTATTTTAAAGCAGAAGAAGGTAGTGAAAAAGCACCAAAAGTTAAGTTTTAATTATGACAACAGATAGTTCTTTTTTTACAAAAGAGGAAGAGCAGGAAATTGTTAATGCTATTCGCAGTGCTGAGCAAAATACTTCGGCAGAAATACGTGTGCATTTGGAAAATAATATTCCTGAAGGAACTACATTAAAAGAAAGAGCTTTACACACATTTTATACTATAGGAATGGATAAAACAGCACAACGTAATGGCGTGCTGTTTTACTTTGCTATTCAAGACCGTCAGTTTTTGGTTTTTGGTGATCACGGAATTGATAAAAAAGTATCTGAAAATTTTTGGATAACCATTAGAGATACTGTTTTAACAGCTTTTCAAAAAAAAGCATATAAAAAAGGACTAATTGATGGAATTCTTCAGATAGGAACAGCCTTGAAAGCACATTTTCCGCATGAAGATTCAGACGCAAATGAATTATCAGATGAAATATCAAAAAGTTAATGATTAATAAAGTAAAATATTTATTACTGTTTACTACATTGCTTTTTAATGTTGTTTTTTACGGGCAAGTATCCATAATTTCTGATAAGCCAACATTAAAAGAACAAACTGCAGTTTATGATTATGCCCATATGCTCTCTAGTCAAGAAGATAGCATGTTGCGCGAGAAATTAATTCGCTATTTTGATACTACTTCAACACAAATTGTAGTAGTGACCATTGAAACGTTAAAAGGTTATGATATTGAAGATGTAGCCGTAAAATGGGCACATAAATGGGGAATTGGGCAAGCCAAAGAAGACAATGGTTTGTTTATACTTGTAGCTAATAAAGAGCACAAAATAGATATTGAAACAGGCTATGGAATCGAATATCTCCTTACGGATGGTCTTGCAAAACGCGTGATAGACCGTGTGATTGTACCAGAGTTTAAGCGTCAAAACTATTATAAAGGTTTGGATAAAGGAACCGATGTTATCATCGATATTTTAGGTGGTGAATATCAAAATAATCTTCCAACAAATCAGCAAAATGATGATTTTCCATGGGGTTTTGTTATCATTGTTATTATATGGATTATCATTATTATCCTAGCTAAAAACAATAAGCATCCAAGAAATAATAAGCGCAAAAATGGTCGCTCTATTTCAGATACCATCTTTAGAAGTATTATCCTTTCAGGAAATGGTTCTGGTGGCTTCGGCGGTGGCGGCTCATCAGGAGGTTTTGGAAGTGGCGGATTTGGTGGTGGCTTTGGAGGCGGCGGCTTCGGCGGCGGTGGTGCTAGTGGAAGTTGGTAATACCTAATAAGTGTGTTTGTCTAATGGTTTATAACGAATCAGCCCATTACCCTCCATCTAAAAACTAATAATTGTTTTTTTTAAAATTTATTTTGACGCATATATAAAGTAATTCACAATACATTTACTATTTTTGCTACTTATATTAAGAATAATGATATGAGTACAAAAAGATATACTATTACTACTGCTTTAATCTACGCTAATGGACCAATTCATATTGGACATTTAGCGGGTGTACACGTTCCTGCCGATATCTATGCAAGATATTTGAGAGCAAAAGGAAAAGATGTTCATTTTATTGGAGGGAGTGATGAGCACGGTGTGCCTATAACCATCAAAGCTAAAAAAGAAGGTATTACACCGCAGCAAGTCGTTGATAAATATCATAATATGCTCAAATCATCGTTTGAAACATTTGGAATTTCTTTTGACCATTATTCGCGTACGACAAGTAAAACGCATTTTGAAACAGCAAGTGCTTTTTTTAAAAAACTATACGATGATGGTAAATTTATAGAAGAAACCAATGAACAACTTTATGATGCAGAAGCCAATCAGTTTCTAGCTGATCGTTTTGTTGTAGGTACTTGTCCTAAATGTGGTAATGAAGAAAGTTATGGCGACCAATGTGAAAGCTGTGGTACAAGTCATAATGCTACAGATTTAATCAATCCAAAATCGGCTATCACAGGCAATGTGCCCTCATTAAAGAAAACAAAACACTGGTATCTACCATTAAATGAATATGAATCATGGTTGCGTGAATGGATTGTAGCAGGACATAAAAACGATTGGAAACCCAATGTGCTCGGACAAGTAAAGTCTTGGCTTGATGATGGTTTGCGCCCGCGTGCCGTTACCCGTGATTTAGATTGGGGAATCCCTGTTCCTTTAGATGGAGCTGAAGGCAAAGTGCTTTATGTATGGTTTGATGCACCAATAGGTTATATTTCGGCTAGTAAAGAGTGGGCTGCTGAACATCAAAAAGATTGGGAGCCGTATTGGAAAGATGAAGACACTAAGTTAGTTCATTTTATAGGTAAAGATAATATTGTTTTTCACGCTATTATTTTCCCTGCAATGCTCAAGGCAGAAGGCTCTTTTATTTTGCCTGAAAATGTGCCTGCTAATGAATTTTTGAACCTAGAAGATGACAAAATTTCGACTTCCCGAAATTGGGCAGTTTGGTTGCACGAATATTTAGAAGATTTTCCTGATAAACAAGATGTCTTACGTTATGTGTTAACGGCAAATGCACCCGAATCAAAAGATAATAATTTCACATGGAAAGATTATCAAGCACGTAATAATAACGAATTAGTAGCTGTTTTTGGTAATTTTATCAATCGTGTAGCTGTTTTGACTAATAAATATTATGATGGTTACGTTCCAGCACCAAGAGATTTTTCGGATACCGATAAAGATGTCTTAGCAGCAATTAAAGAATTCCCTGGTGATATTGACAAGTCTATTAATAGATACCGTTTTAGAGAAGGACTAAATACTTTTATGAATTTAGCACGTTTAGGTAATAAATATTTGGCAGACGAAGAACCTTGGAAATTGATAAAAACCAATCCAGAACGTGTGAATACTGTTATGTATATTGCTTTGCAAATAGCAACAGCATTGAGCGTATTGGCAGAACCATTTTTGCCATTTACAGCTAAAAAATTAAAAGTATTGTTAACTAATACTGATACAAAACTCACTTGGGATGCTATTGCTACAGTAACAGAACTCTTACCAAGTGGTCATAAAATTATTGAAAAGCCAAGCTTACTTTTTACCAAAATTGAAGATGAAGCAGTACAAAAACAATTGGATAAACTAGCAGCAGCAAAACAAGCCAATGAAGCAGCTAATAAACCAATAGACCCGATAAAAGACACTATAATTTTTGATGATTTCACCAAATTAGATATGCGTATTGGAACTATTTTGGAAGCTGAAAAAATAGCTAAAACAAAAAAATTATTAAAACTGAAAGTGAATATTGGTTTAGAAGAACGCACTATTGTATCTGGTATTGCCGAAAGTTTTTCGCCAGAAGAAATCATAGGGAAACGCGTAACCGTTTTGACTAACTTAGCACCTCGGAAACTACGCGGTGTTGAAAGTCAAGGTATGATTTTAATGACCGAAAAACCAGATGGTAAACTTGCCTTTGTAGTCCCTGATGATGCAGTGGTTCAAGATGGAGAAGAGGTTAGTTAGTTTATGCGTGATGAATAAGAAGTTATAAACTTTTCCTATACTTTTTACGTACCGTATTACGATGTACAATTAGAAATAATTGATCATATGGCAAATGCTATTGAGACACTTTGGAAAACGGATCCAAATATACCGAAATTATAAATTTTCCCTTGATATAGTAGCTTAAAATTGAATGAATCTTCCGCTCCATTAAAGTAATTTTTTTAGAATATTTAATCTTCCTGCCTTTTGCTAAGTGCCCTTTTGGCTGCTGTGTCTAATTTCCTAAAATAATTAATTAGATTTCATAAAAAATTACTACTTTCGCAAGTCAATAGTTAATTGCAATGAAATGAGTGTTAAATTCAAAGAATACAAAGGCTTAAGCCTAACTGATGTTGCATCAGATATCTTAAAATATTGGTCAGAAAATGCTATTTTTGAAAAGAGTATTTCGACACGTGAAGGAGGAAAACCTTATGTTTTTTATGAAGGACCACCTTCAGCAAACGGAATGCCAGGTATTCACCACGTAATGGGTCGTACTATCAAAGATATTTTTCCGCGTTTTAAAACCATGAAAGGATATCAAGTAAAACGTAAAGCAGGTTGGGATACGCACGGTCTTCCTGTAGAGCTCAAAGTAGAAACAGCACTCGGTATTACCAAAGAAGATATTGGCAAAAAAATAAGTATTGAAGAATACAATGACGCTTGCCGTAAATCGGTAATGAAATACACAGATGTTTGGAATAACCTTACAGAGCGTATTGGATATTGGGTAGATATGGAAAACCCATATATAACTTACGAACCCAAATATATGGAATCGGTTTGGTGGTTACTCAAACAAATCTATGACAAAGGTTTGATGTACAAAGGCTATACAATACAGCCGTATTCACCAAAAGCAGGAACAGGATTGAGCTCTCATGAGGTTAATCAGCCTGGAGCATATCAAAATGTAACCGATACTACACTTACAGCACAATTCAAAGCCGTAAAAGAAACCTTGCCTGATAGTCTAAAAACTATTGATGGTGCTATATATTTCCTTGCTTGGACAACAACACCTTGGACATTGCCATCTAATACAGCACTTACCGTAGGGAAGAAAATAGATTATGTACTTGTTAAATCATTTAACCAATATACATTTGAGCCCATACAAGTTATACTTGCAGAAAAACTAATCAGTAAACAGTTTTCAAAAAAATATGTAGCTGTAATTGATATAGCTGATTTGGCTACTTATAAAGCGGGCGATAAGAAGATTCCGTATTTTGTAATGCAAAAAATGAAAGGTGCTTCGCTTGTGGAAGCTCGTTATGAACAGTTACTGCCTTATGCATTACCATATCAAAACCCAGAAAATGCGTTCCGCGTGATAGCAGGAGATTTTGTTACTACCGAAGACGGTTCAGGTATTGTACATACAGCACCAACATTTGGTCAAGATGATGCTAAGGTTGCCAAAGAGGCAAAACCAGAAGTGCCGCCAATGCTTGTATTAGATGAAAACGAAAACCCTGTTCCTTTGGTAGATTTACAAGGGAAATTCAGACCAGAAATGGGTGAATTTGCAGGGAGCTATGTTAAAAATCAGTATTATAACGAAGGGGAAGCACCTGAACGTTCTGTAGATGTAGCATTAGCCATCAAACTAAAAGAAGAAAATAAAGCTTTTCACGTTGAGAAACATGTACATAGTTATCCACATTGTTGGCGTACAGACAAACCTATTTTGTACTACCCGTTAGACTCGTGGTTTATCAAAGTTACTGCTGTACGTGATAAAATGGCAAAACTGAATGAATCTATTAATTGGAAACCAAAAGCTACAGGAGAAGGACGTTTTGGAAATTGGTTAAAAAATGCCAATGACTGGAATCTTTCACGTTCACGTTATTGGGGAATACCTTTGCCAATTTGGCGCACCGAAGATGGGAGCGAAGCCAAAATAATGGGTTCTGTAGCCGAATTAAAAGCGGAAATAGAAAAAGCCATTGCAGCTGGTGTGGCACAGGACAATCCGTTTGCTGACTTTGAAGTAGGCAATATGGAAAAAGCCAATTATGATAAAATAGATTTACATAAAAACGTTGTTGACAAAATAATATTAGTTTCAGCTAATGGCAAGAAAATGTATCGAGAAGCAGACCTTATAGATGTTTGGTTTGATTCGGGTTCTATGCCTTATGCACAGTTGCATTATCCATTTGAAAACAAAGCGCTTATAGATGATAAAAAATATTATCCAGCAGATTTTATAGCAGAAGGAGTTGATCAAACTCGTGGTTGGTTTTATACGATGCATGCCATAGCAACTATGGTTTTTGATACGGTAGCGTACAAAAATGTAGTATCTAATGGTTTGGTACTTGATAAAGTAGGCAAAAAAATGTCTAAAAGACTGGGCAATGGAGTTGATGCTTTTGAGACTTTAGATAAGTTTGGACCAGATGCTATCCGTTGGTATATGATAAGCAATGCCAACCCTTGGGACAATTTAAAATTTGATGTAGCAGGTATTGATGAGGTGCGAAGAAAATTTTTTGGAACGCTCTATAATACCTATTCATTTTTTGCATTGTATGCCAATTTAGATGGTTTTGATAATAGCGAAAAACAAATAGCACTGGCTGATAGACCAGAGATAGACCGTTGGATTTTATCCGAATTGAATACGTTGATTAGCCAAGTTGAAGCTGCTTATACCGATTATGACGCAACCAAAGCAGCACGTGCTATTCAGTATTTTGTAACCGAAAATTTAAGCAACTGGTTTGTGCGTTTGAGCAGAAGACGTTTCTGGAAAGGAGACTATGCTCAAGACAAAATATCAGCATATCAAACCTTGTTTGAATCGTTGCTCACAGTAGCAAAATTAGCAGCGCCAATTGCACCGTTTTTTGCTGACAATCTGTATCGCGATTTGATAGCAAATACCATTTCTGAAAACGAAGAATCAGTACATTTAGCTTCATTTCCTGTAGCAGATGAACTTGTGATTGATAAAGACTTGGAGCGTAAAATGCAAAAAGCACAACAAATAGCTTCTATGGTATTGTCATTGCGTAAAAAAGAAGGTTTGAAAGTACGCCAACCTTTGGCGCGTATTATGATTCCGGTATTAGATGCGCAAGACAAAGCAGATATTGAAGCGGTGGCAGCATTAATAAAACACGAGGTAAATATTAAAAATATTGAACTACTCGATGATGCATCAGGAATATTGGTAAAAAGTATAAAACCAAACTTCAAAGTATTAGGTCCTAAATTTGGAAAAAACATGCGTTTTGTAGGACAAGCAATAGCAGCTTTAGATAATGATGCTATTGCCAAAATAGAAAAAGAAGGACAATTGACTATTGATGTAGCAGGAGAACCAGCAACCATTAGTTTGGATGAAGTAGAAATAAGCTCTAAAGATATTGAAGGCTGGACAGTAGCCAATCAAAGTAATATAACAGTGGCTTTGGATATCACCCTATCAGCAGATTTAAAGAATGAAGGTGTGGCACGTGAGTTGATTAATCGCATTCAAAATATGCGTAAAGATAATGGTTTTGAAGTAACGGATAGAATACATATAACACTTCAAAAAGATGGAATAGTAGAACAAGCTGTTCAATCGTTTAAAGATTATATTGCAAGTGAAACATTAGCGGATGCTATAGATTTAAAAGATCAAGTAGCTACTGGTACAGAAATTGCAGTAGATGAAATAAATACAAAATTATTAATACAAAAAACCTAATATTATGACTGATAAAGTACAATATAGTGATGCTGATTTAGCCGAGTTTAAAACAATAATAGAAGAACGTATAGCGCAAGCTGAACACGATCTGGAATTATACCAAAAAGCTTACCGAAATGATGGGAATAACGGAACAGAAGATACTGCTCCGCAATTCAAATCGTATGATGATGGTTCTGATGTAATGTCCAAAGAGCGCAATGCGCAATTGGCTATTCGTCAAGAACGTTTTATCCGTGATTTGAAAATGGCTTTGGTTCGTATAGAAAATAAAACCTACGGTATCTGCCGTGAAACGGGAAAATTAATTAGAAAAGAAAGACTTAAACTTGTACCGCATACAACGTTGAGTATTGATGCAAAAAATAATAGAAAATAATATTTTGAAAAAATATATAGCAATAATTATTATCGTATTACTTATTGATCAAATCAGTAAAATATACGTAAAAACCCATTTTAGAATGAATGAAGTATATGCACTGACCGATTGGTTTCAGATACACTTTGTAGAAAATCCAGGAATGGCCTGGGGGTTTGAATTTGGCGGTAAAATGGGAAAGTTGTTGCTTTCATTATTTCGTATTGGAGCTTTATTTTTTATTGGCTCTTGGTTGCTTAATGCGGTACGTAACAATGCCCATTTTTTATTAAAACTAGCCATTGCTTTGATTTTTGCAGGTGCTATGGGAAATATATTAGATTCTGTCTTTTATGGTTTAATTTTTAATGCACCGGTACATGGGCTTGCTCATTTTGTGCCCTTTGGAACAGGGTATGAATCAATGCTTCACGGTCGCGTGGTTGATATGTTAGACTTTCCTCTTTGGTCAGGAAATCTACCCAACTGGATACCTTTTTATGGCGGAAAATATTTCAAATTTTTTAATGCTATTTTCAATGTTGCAGATTTTGCTATTTCTGTAGGTGTTGGAATAATGATTATCTTTAACAAACGTATCTTTCCTAAAGAAGTATAGTATGCGCAAACTATTTACATACCTTTTAGTACTGATTGTTGGTATGTTATTGGCATTTTTGTACATTGAGAAAACGAAAACTAAAAACCAGCACGAGCAAACTCAAGTGATACTTAACGGTATTAAACAAGTGCAAAAAATGATTGTTACAGAAGGTAGTTTTTCAGAGATTTACTCCTTTGAAGATTCTGATAAATATTTTTTTGAAACCGTTTCTTTTGATAAAAAAGCTATTGTTGCTATTAATGCAAATGTTGAGGTAACGTATGATTTATCCCAACTTGATATTCAAGTAGATTCTATAGCCAAAACGGTTATTGTCAAAAACATCCCTGAAGCTACACTGACGATAGTTCCAGATGTTAAATTTTTTGATTTGCAGCAAAGTCAGTTCAATGCATTTTCAGCAACAGAACTCAATACGATACGCAACAAGGCTATTGCTCAGATAAAAGATAATGCCCGAATAGTAAAACTCAAAGCTAATGCCAAAGAACGCTTACTAGAAAACCTACAAAATTTGTTTGTATTGTCACGTTCTTATGGATGGACGGTAAAAGAACCGCTAGTTTTAAAAGATAAACTACTTGATTAATATATTCTTTCCTAAAATATTAACTTTTAAATAATTAGTGTTATCTTTGGATATATGTATTCTTGTTTTGTATGAAGATTTTTATTTATATGAGAAGCAAATTGATACCTGGATACGCAACACAAATCACAATAGAATATCTAATTATAGCAAACAAGATTAATAACAAAGAATTTATTGGAATGGCCTCACATTAATTCAACAAATGATAATGTTTAAAGAATAAGAGCTGGCTTTGAACAAAAAGCTAATCAAATATTTTTTACCTGTTATTTCTGCAAAAAAACTTTTATTAAAACGCACTGAGCAAGAATTCAAGCGTGAATTATTATAACGTTTAAAGAAACACAAGTGGTTTTACTTTTTTAAGAATGCTTTAAAAGCTTTCCAAGTACCAACATAACCAGGAGAGGAAAACCATAAAGCGCTTGAACCATGAATACTTTTTTTATTTGGTTCATATAGATTTAGGTAATCAGGAACAATAAGTGTTGTCAATTTTTTGATTGCTGGTATTTCTTTTTTTGCTCCCGTAACAAATATAGGTTTATCAAAACCAGCTAAATTTTCCATAATACTCACACCTTTAAAATATTCTCCAGGACTAAATGCTGCTACTTTAGCTATTTTAGGATTTCTAATAGAAAGTATCATTACTAATGTTGCAGAATATGATGAGCCTACTATTGTGAAAGGTTTTTTGTTGTTTAAAGTATAGGTAAAATCTATAGCTGTAAGGATATCTTCTTTAGCGTCTAAATATTCGTGAGGTAAGCCTTTTTCTATAGCGCGTTTGGCAGTTTCATTAACCACACCATTAACTTTATCGCCAGAGCGCTGATCTAATGCAACACAGTTATAGCCCATCATCATAAGTTCTTTAGCTGTATTAATATATTCACCACGACTATAACCCGCTTGATGACAAAGGAGTATGTATGGGTTGTTGCGGTCTGTGGTATAAACATTTGCTGTAAGCATCAAGCTATCATGTGTAAAGAAATTTACAATATTGTTAGTTCTTGTGCCATCTGTAGCAAATTGCATTCCTGCTATGATTTCTTTATATTCAGGAAATTTATTTAAACTGTCTTTTTGAGCATTGGGTGTTTTACTAAAATCTATATTTTGTTCTTGTTGATCAATAGCTTCATCGGCTTTTGTTTTTTCTTGTGTAGTAACAACAGTTTTGTTTGTTTTACCACAAGAATTCAAAATTAACACTCCAATAATTAACATTAGTATTTTTTTCATATCTATTTTATTTAAACTACTTCTGCAACTACAAATGTACTTCCTCCTACATAGATAAAGTCATCTGTTTTAGCATTTTTTGTTGCTTGATTTAATGCATTTGTTACACTATTACATATTTGATATTGCAAAGATAACTTTTTTGCTAATTTTTCCAATTTTTCTAATGACATTGCTCTTGGAATAGTTGCTTTGCAAAGATAATACTGTGCATCTTTTGGAAAATGCTTCAGTATTGAAATAACATCTTTGTCATTTACAAAACCTAACACAAGATGTAACTTTTTATATTTTTGTTTTTTTAATTGATTTACAATATAATGAATTCCAGCTTCATTATGAGCGGTATCACAAACTGTTAATGGTTCTTCTTGTAGTATTTGCCATCGTCCTTGCAAATTGGTATTTGCTATCACATGTTTTAATCCTTTGGTAATTGTATTGATTGTGATTTTATCAAAAGTGTTTTTTAAGATTTCCAAAGTCTTAACACTAGTTTGCATATTCTTTTGCTGATAATCTCCCAATAAATCTGTTTTGTAACTACAACCTTTTTCTTGATTGACATAATAAATAGGAGCTTGCATTTGTTTTGCCAAAGTATCAAAAACAACTTGTGTCTCTGGAGTAGTTTCTCCAATAATCACGGGAGTTTTAGGTTTTATAATTCCTGCTTTTTCAAAAGCAATAGCTGCTAATGTGTCTCCGAGCATTTGTGTATGATCTTTTGAAATATTGGTAATAACACTCAATACAGGGTTAATGATATTGGTAGAATCCAAGCGACCTCCTAATCCAACTTCTATTATAGCCACATCAACATCGTGTTTAGCAAACTGTTCAAAGGCTAAGCCTACAGTCATTTCAAAAAAGGATAAGCTATTGGTTTCTAAAAAAGACTTGTTTCTTTTGATAAAATTAATGACACAATTCTTACGAATCAGCTGTCCATTAATTTTGATGCGTTCTCTAAAGTCTTTGAGATGTGGTGAAGTATAAAGTCCTACTTTGTAGCCAGATTCTTGAAGTACTGAAGCGAGCATATGACTTGTTGAACCTTTGCCATTTGTACCAGCTACATGAATACTTATAAAACGTTTTTCAGGATTGTTGAGTGTTTTAGCAAGTGCAAGGATATTATCTAAGTTTTTTTTGAATGCTGTTTTCCCTTGCCTTTGGTACATGGGCAATTGTTGAAACATCCATTGAATAGTTTCTTGATAAGTCAAGGTTTAAGACTGAGAAAAATTATAAATAATACGACCAATTTGAGTTTCTGGAGCATCACTTTTTGGAGACCATTTGGTAGATTTTGCTGCTCGTAATGCGGGTTCTCTTAGACATTTTGCAGAATTGGTTGTTCCTTTAGGTGTGTATTCTGCTTTTATAACTTTTCCAGAACGGTTTACCCATATTTTTATAGCCACACGCCCATACTCATTACATGTTTGCTTTTCTTTAGGCT
The DNA here is from genome assembly GCA_027073495.1 of Flavobacteriaceae bacterium. Lineage (GTDB taxonomy): Bacteria > Bacteroidota > Bacteroidia > Flavobacteriales > Flavobacteriaceae > JALSVQ01. Next base: position 19,844 of record JALSVQ010000003.1, read on the forward strand.
TGGTGAGTGCAGCGCGTCCCCCCAATTGGTAGCTTCCATTTCCACCACTACCTCCATTGCCATAATATCCTGAAGCATTAGGGTCTCCATTAGGATTTCCTTTGTCACCACCAGAAGCGTCGTCTCCTTCTCCAGAAGCAGCAGATTCACCATCGTTAGAAGGACCATTTAATAGACTACTTAAAGCATCATTGGTAGATTGATCTGGTTTTGGAGGTTTTGGAGTTTCTACCGTTTTTTCAGGTTTCTCTTTTGGTGTCTCTACCGTTTTTTTAGGTTTAGGCTTTGGTTCACTAATCACGGGAGCATCTTCTGTATCTTGTGTGATTACTTCTTCAGCGCTTGTTTCTGTTGGGGGAGGAGTGACCTGTTCTTGTTTAGCAGGAGCTGTTTTAATAGGTTTTAGTGGCTGTGTGTCACCGGAACCCATGTCCATAGTTCCAAAATTAACAGCAACGCCACGTTCGCCTTCAAAAATATCAGGTTCTCCCATTTTTAAAACAAAAAGCAAAAGCAGAAATAGGCTAAACAATATAACTGTTAGCACAAAAGATTTACGTTTACTTTTTGTTTCTAATATTTTCATGATATACTATTAATCAAAAATTGTTTCAAAATTATTTGGGTTGCACAGCAAGTATAGCTCCCCATTTATTTTTGTAAGCTATTTCCATTACGCGTGTTACGTTTTCTATTTTCACACCTTCTTCAGCTCTAATAATTATAGTTGGTTTATGCACATTTGCCAATTCCTTACGGAGGTTTGGTGCAAGTGATCGTAAACTCACTTTTTTCTTATCAATAAAATAGCGATTATCTTTTGTAATACTTACCGATATATTTTGTTTATGCTCAGCTTTACCAGTTGCTTTTGGTAATTTTAAATCAAATGCATCTTGAACCACATTGTTAGATGTAAGCATAAAGAAAATGAGCAATAAGAAAACAATATCAGTCATCGAAGACATACTGAATTCGGGACTTACTTTATTTCTTCCTTTAAAATCCATAGTAGTTAATTATACAGGTTCGTTTAATAAATCTAAAAACTCAACTACTTTAGCTTCCATAGTATGTACCACTTTGTCAGTTTTCACTACAATGTAGTTGTAAGCTATGTAAGCTATAATACCTACCACAAGACCTGCTACTGTTGTTGTCATTGCGGTATAAATACCACCTGCCAATGCGGCTATATCAATAGAACCACCTCCAGATGCCATTTGATGAAAGGCAAGAATCATACCAACAACAGTCCCTAAGAATCCAATCATTGGAGCAGCACCAGCAATAGTAGCCAAAGAACTCACCCCTTTTTCTAGTTTATATACTTCTAAACGTCCAGCATTTTCAATAGCTTTATTGATATCATCTAAAGGTTTTCCGATACGTGAAATTCCTTTTTCTATTAATCGAGCTACAGGAGATTTAGACTGTGCGCATTGTATTTTTGCGGCCTCTAGATTTCCTGCGGAGATATGAGATTTTAATTGATTCATAAAATTAGCATCAATTTTTGTTGCAGCTTTTACTGTAAAAAGTCTTTCTAAAAAGATATATACAGCAATAAAAAGCAATAATCCAAGAATAGCAATAATCAGTATTCCTGATGTACCACTATTGGTTATTAAATCCATAATTGATAAACTCGCATCTGCAGCATCTGCAGCTTTTTCTGTGGCTTTTGTCGCCGCATCTGTTTGTAAAAATAAAATCATTCTTCTTCTAGTTTAATGTATTAACGTATTAATTATTTAAAAATTATATTTAAAATTTAAGTGATTCAATAAATAATAAAACCAAGTAGCCTACTAAAAACCCTGAAACGGCTAACCAAGTTATTTTCTTTAAATACCACATAAAATCTATTTTTTCCATTCCCATAGCAGCTACACCTGCAGCTGATCCTATAATAAGCATAGAGCCTCCTGTTCCCGCAGAAAAAGCAATTAAATGCCATACTGATGCATCCATTGGCGCTGTGTACATTCCCATTGAAGCAGCCACTAATGGTACATTGTCAATAATTGCAGAAAGCACACCGAGTAAGGCTACTACGACACTTTGATTGGGTATTGCTGTATTTAAAATTTCAGCAAGATAACGTAATGTTCCTACAGATTCTCCCGATGCTGATGTGCCAAAGACCATACTTTCTAAAGCTGCAACAGCCATCAAAATACCTAAGAAAAATAAGATGCTTGACATTTCGATACGTGAAAGTGCTTTATGAGGCGAATAGAGATGTTTACGTTCTTCGGTAAAATCTTCTTCTGGGTGAATGTATTCTGAGACTAACCACACAACACCAAGACCTAGCATCATTCCAATGTAAGGAGGTAAATGTGTTAATGTTTTGAAAATTGGCACAAAAATAATCATACCCATTCCCAAAAACAACATGGTTTTACTACTTAATAGTTGTTCATCTTCTTCTGATATATCATCTTTGTCGTCAATAGTTACATTGCCCTGAAAAGCAGGTAAAAACGTTGCTATTAATCCTGGTACAAGTATAGAAATTAGCGAAGGTAAGAATAGACGTTCCACTAGGTGTGCTGCTGATACACGCTTACCAATCCAAAGCATTGTAGTAGTAACATCTCCTATAGGAGACCAAGCTCCTCCAGAGTTTGCTGCTATCACTATAAGCCCTGCATACCACAAACGGTCTTTTCTTTCGGGTATTAATTTTTTAAGCAGTGTGATTAAAACTATTGTAGCGGTTAGATTATCAATAATAGCTGATAAGAAAAAGGCTAATAACATTATAATCCAAAGTAATTTCTTTTTACTATTGGTTTTGATCCAGCCTTTAATGATAGAAAAACCACGGTGTAAATCTACAATTTCAACTATAGTCATTGCTCCAATTAGAAAAACTAATATTTCAGCAGTTTTTCCTAAGTGATGAAGTAGTAAACTATGAAATCCTTCTTGTGCTGATTCTCCATTTAATGCGCTAAAGACTTGTTCGTGACCATTTATTACATCAAAAATACCTTGGTTAAAACCAATAGCAAGCAATGCCCACATCAAAGCTGCCATAAGCAGTGCGGGAACTGTTTTGTCTAATTTCAAGGTGTGTTCTGTAGCAATAGCGATATAGCCAAGAACAAAAAGAAGTATAATAATTGAACTCATATTTATTGTTTTAATTAGGGTCTAAAGATAATAAAAATTTACTTTTAAACTAATTGTTTTAATGCTATTTCAAATGCTGTTGCACTTATATTTTTCTTACTACTATTTTTAGCGTGTGTAGCAATTAATGCTTTCTTAATAATATTTGAAGTATCGTCAAAAATAGCTTTGTCTTGCATTGGTAATGCTATTCTATTTTCCATCAAATAGGCAAATACGCGTGCAATACCACAGTTAGAAATAAAGTCTGGTAATAAACTCACTTGATTGTCTGTATATTCCATTATAGGACCAAAGAAAATTTCTTTGTCTGCAAATGGCACATTGGCACCAGGAGAAATCACTTCAAGTCCTGTAGCGATCATTTGAGATATTTGTTCTTTGGTAACGAGTCGTGATGCAGCCGCAGGAATAAAGATTTCTGTTGGAAGTGACCAAATACGTTGGTTCATTTCTTCAAAAGGAATCATATTTGGAGCGCTTAATTTATTGCCATCTTTGGCTAAAAATAAAGTTTTCATTTCATCTAACGAGAAACCGTCTTCATTGATTAATCCGCCTTCTCTATCTATGATACCAACTACTTTTACACCGAGTTTTGTTAAATAATACGCTGCTCCAGAAGCTACATTTCCAAAACCTTGAACGATAGCGCGTTTTCCTTGAATAGAGCCGCCATAAATAGCATAATAATGTTTTACTGCTTCTACAACGCCATAACCGGTAAGCATATCTGCTACAGTATATTTTCGGGATAAATCTGGAGAATATTTTTCATCTTCAATGACTTTTACTACGCCCATTCGGAGTTGCCCTATGCGGTTTATTTTGTCTGCTTCACTAGGTTTGAAGTGCCCGTTAAAAATCCCTTCTTGCGGATGCCAAACACCACAATTTTCTGTTATTGGTATTACATCGTGTATTTCATCTACATTCAAATCACCACCAGTACCATAATAATGTTTCAAAAGCGGTGTAACGGCTTTGTACCAACGTTCCAAAACACCACGTTTTCTCGGGTCATTTGGGTCAAAATTGATTCCAGATTTAGCACCTCCAATAGCAGGTCCTGATACGGTAAACTTTACTTCCATAGTTTTTGCTAAAGATAGCACTTCGTTCATGTCTAAGCCTTTTCGCATGCGTGTTCCTCCTCCAGCAGCACCTCCGCGAAGCGAATTAATCACTGTCCATCCTTCGGCTTCTGTTTCTGTATCTTTCCAATGAAAAACAATTTCAGGCTGCTTTTCTTCGTATTTTTTTAGTAAATCTTTTATCATTTTGGGTAGTTTTTATTCGATTACAAATATAATTTATTATTTTTAATATTTTAATATTATCTTTTTAAGGATAAAAAACAACACCAGAACTATGGTTTTTGCTTGCTCCTGTTACACTTTTTAGGCAGTTAATTTGATTAAATTCTTTAAGATAACCGAGTAATGCAAAAATTAAAGCTTCTTTGTAATCTATTGTTTTGTTATCAGGGATAATGATTTTATTTGAGGTTAGTTGCTTTAATGCATCAATCAAAAATGTGTTATAAGCGCCACCTCCTGTTATTAATATTTTTCCATTTTGCTTTATTTTATGAGCTATTTGCAATGCAGCATGGCGCACATAAGTGGCTAATATGGTTTCAGTAGTCAATTGAAATGAATCTATTAATGGTATAACGGTTGCCTCAACAAATTCGAATCCTAAAGATTTAGGACTATCCGATTTGTAAAAAGGGAGTTTGTTTAAAGCTGCTAGAAGTGCATTGTCAACTGTTCCTGATGCTGCAATTCTTCCTCCATCATCATAAGGGAGTCCCAATGTATTTGCATAATAATTTAATACGGTATTTACAGGGCAAATGTCATAGGCTTTACGCACGCCAAGTTCATCAAAAGAAATATTGGCAAAGCCGCCAAGATTAAGGCAGTAATCATAATGAGCAAATAGGAGCTTATCACCAATAGGCACTAATGGTGCGCCTTGTCCTCCTAAAACTACATCTTGTGTTCTAAAATCGCATATTGTTTTACATTTTGTGTGAGTTGCAATGGTCTGTCCGTCTCCAATTTGCAGCGTGTAGCCAGTTTCAGGCTTGTGATGTATGGTATGACCGTGCGAGGCTATAAAATCAATGTGTTTAATTTTGTGTTTTGTTCTAAAATCAGTTATTATTTCAGCTAGTAACTTTCCATATTCAATAGTTATGGTTTGTAATGCTTTATCTTGATAATAAAATGCTGCTTTGAGTTTAGCAAGCCATTCTGAACTGTACGAAACAGCATCTACAGCGAGTAATTCATAGTGATAATTATTATTATCATTAGAAATTTTGACATAGACCAAATCAACACCGTCTAGCGAAGTGCCACTCATTAAACCAATACAATATTTTGAATTCATAATAAAAGTGATATAATACTTCTTTGTATTTAAAAAAGTATACGAATTTAAAAAAATATCTCAAAAAATCGTATCTTTGAGCACAAAAATAATTAATAATACAATTTTATATTATGGATTTTAGTCTTACAGAAGAACATATAATGATACGTGACGCTGCACGTGATTTTGCGCAAACAGAATTACTACCAGGTGTAATCGAGCGTGATGAAAAACAACAATTTCCAGCAGAACAAATCAAAAAGATGGGCGAACTCGGCTTTCTTGGTATGATGGTTGACCCAAAATATGGCGGTGGCGGTATGGATGCAATCTCATACGTTTTGGCAATGGAAGAGATTTCAAAAATAGATGCCTCTGCCTCAGTAGTGATGTCAGTAAACAACTCGCTTGTTTGTTGGGGTATTGAAACCTTTGGAACAGAAGTACAAAAACAAAAATACCTTGTTCCTTTGGCTAAAGGAGAAATGATAGGTGCTTTTTGTTTGAGTGAGCCAGAAGCAGGATCTGATGCTACTTCGCAATGCACAACAGCAATTGACAAAGGCGATTATTACTTGCTTAATGGTACTAAAAACTGGATTACCAATGGGAGTAATGCGAGTGTTTATTTGGTTATAGCACAAACAGATGTTGAAAAAGGACATAAAGGCATCAATGCATTTATAGTAGAAAAAGGAATGGAAGGCTTTGTGGTTGGTCCTAAAGAAAATAAAATGGGAATTCGAGGTTCTGACACACATTCTTTAATGTTTACTGATGTCAAAGTACCTAAAGAAAATAGGATAGGAGAAGATGGTTTTGGTTTTAAGTTTGCTATGAAAACCCTTGCTGGAGGACGTATTGGTATTGCTTCACAAGCATTGGGTATTGCCTCTGGAGCATATGAACTCGCTTTGCAATATTCTAAAGAACGTAAAGCATTTGGTAAAGAAATAAGTCGTCATCAAGCTATTGCTTTTAAACTAGCAGATATGGCTACAGAAATAGAATGCGCTAGACATTTGTGTATGAAAGCTGCTTGGGATAAAGACAATCATAATAACTACGATCTCTCTGGAGCAATGGCAAAACTCTACGCTGCCGAAATGGCGATGCGTGTTACTACTGAGGCTGTGCAGATACATGGTGGTTATGGTTTTGTAAAAGAATACCATGTAGAACGTTTGATGCGCGATGCTAAAATAACGCAGATTTATGAAGGAACTTCAGAAATTCAAAAAATTGTAATATCTAGAAGTGTTTTGCGTTAACTTTGTTATCAAAATTTAGTAGTATTTAATAAACCCCAATACAACAACTGTTGTATTGGGGTTTTAACTAACCAAAAATAATCAAAAATTTAATCAACCAATATTTTTTGCCCTAATCTTTAGGCTTAATGTTTTTACTAACTCGCCATAGGCAACGATTCTTCGACAGTGTATGAAAAAACTCCTGTTGCTATACATAGTTCAGTGCTTCCTGTTACTTTAAAAACACTCACTTTTAGCACCAATGATTTTGTGTTAAAACGCATTACTTTTCCTCGAACTGCTATCTTATCATTGTGTTTTGCTGCAGCTAATAGTTTTAACTCATAAGCATTACATTCAAACTGATATGTTAGGCTCATAGTTTCTAAAATAGCTTCACTAGTTTCTATTACTGCAGTGTTGAGTATTGCTATATCCAATACTTCTCTTTCATCTAGTTGTTGTTCTTTGACAACAAACCGTGTTTCAATTTTTCTTTTTTTCATAATTCTTTTCTTTTTCAATTTTCTTTTTCAATTTTTTCCCATAAAAAAAGGTACTGTTTCGAGAGAAAAGCACCTTAATATTATTTTATATTTAATATTCTTTATCTAAATGGTGCTTGCTGTTTTGTATTTATGCGTACATACATAGGCATAAAATTCCAAGACGAAGTAGTGCCCGAAATCATATGATTTAGCTTATTGATAATTGCTTGTATGTTTATTATTTGTACCATTATATATGCAAATGTATTCTTTTTTAGCTAACAATCTAATTTTTTAACAAAAAAAATAGACTTTATTGAAGTTTTTGTAACAAATGTTACATAAAAAGTGTATATTTAGGCTTAATTAACTTAAATATAATGAACATGAAAAAATTATTTGCCGAATTTTTCGGTACATTTTGGCTCGTATTTGGAGGTTGTGGTAGTGCTGTTTTTGCAGCTGCATATCCAGATTTAGGTATTGGTTTTGCAGGTGTAGCACTTGCATTTGGGCTAACAGTGCTTACTATGGCTTATGCTTTCGGACACATTTCTGGAGGACATTTTAATCCTGCAGTATCTTTTGGACTGTGGGCAGCAGGAAAATTTCCTGCAAAAGAATTGCCTAAGTATATTATTGCGCAAGTGGCAGGAGCCATAGCTGCAGCAGGTATGCTTTACTTAATATTATCAGGTAAATCTGATTTTACTACTATAGGAGGTTTTGCTTCTAATGGTTACGGGAGCTTATCTCCTGATGGTTATAGTATGACTGCAGCACTTGTTGCTGAGTTTATACTTACAGGTTTCTTTCTATTGATTATCTTGGGAAGTACCAATGAACGTGCGCCAAAAGGATTTGCTCCTATTGCTATTGGTCTAGGGTTAACGTTGATACATTTAATAAGTATCCCAATTACCAATACTTCTGTAAATCCTGCTCGTTCTACAAGTCAGGCATTGTTTGCAGGAGGAGAATATGTATCACAGCTTTGGTTGTTTTGGCTTGCGCCAATAGCAGGTGCCATAGTTTTTGGTATGATTCACAAAGTTTTTTTTGATAAAGCTTAGTTGTTAAAGTATTATAATTACTATTGTCCGATAAAAGACTTTAGACTGCTTCGCTTTTAGATGTTAGACAAAAACTTAACAGTAACTGATTGATAATGTGCATTATAAT
>JALSVQ010000004.1 GCA_027073495.1 Flavobacteriaceae bacterium
CTTCTCTTGATATTCGTAATTTATAGGTTGTGCCTAAAGCCAAATTTTGTATGGTTGTATTACCACTTGAACAAGCAATAGAATTTCCTGCACAAGCATCAAACAACTCATACTTATTAGAACTACTTGCTGAAGATATCGTTAAATTCCCAGAAACTGGCATTACAAAGGTGTACCAAGCATCGTAATAATCATTAGTAGAAGTACAACGCACTTCGTTTTCTAACAAATTTGCACCTCCAAAATTAGTATTGGTATTAGTGTTAGATGTTGTAACAGTTATGCTTTCTGCAGTTGCACAAGAAGTATTATCTATTTTAGGATAGGTTCTTATTTCAAACTTTTCATGTACTAAACCTCCTGTAGATCCTACATGTCCTTCAAAACGATACACACGTAATTTATACGTTGCTCCTGCTGTTAAATTGGTGACTATCTCATCTCCACCAGATGTTGTAGCATAATTAAAACAAGCCACTTCTACTCCTCCACAAGCATCGTAAATAGCATATTTATTTCCACCATATTGTCGTCCTTTTATGTATAGATTACTTGGTGTTGCTGGCATAGTAAAATCGAACCAAACATCATGATACGTATTTGCATCAGAACAACTTGCTTCGGTATCTGGAACTGTTCCTGTTAAACTAAAATTATGTGTTGTTAAGGTTTCAGTAAGTGGAATTGTTACTGCGTCCGCACAGTCATCGTTTACAGGTCTTTCGGCTGCACGAATGGTAAAACTGTTATTAGAATAAAGGTTGGATAAATTATATCCTGCTCTAAATACTCTAATTTTATAATCGGTTCCACTTACTAGGTTAGATGTTAACCTTTTGGTCTGAAAACATTTTAGTTGTACTGTAGCATCTGCATTATATACTTCAAAATAATTTAGTGAATAATTACCATCAATATATACATTGCCATCAAAAGGCATTGTAAAGTGATACCAAATACTTCTTGGATTGTTTACGGCTGGTTCGGCAACACAACTTGGTCTGTCTGCCACACTTTCTAACGAGGCTCCAATTGGATCAAAATTTACAGTGCTTTCTGTATTTGTAACTGTAATGTTTTCTGATGCAGTTGCAACATCATTTGCAATACTTTGATGTGCTGATATATAAAAACTATTGTAATAGTCTGTAAACGCATTATTACTTGTTCTATATAAGCGTAATTTGTAATTTCCAGCAACCAAATCTTCCACAATGGCTTCTGTGGCAAAACAGGCTACTTCAGTACCATTACATGCATCATAAATGGCAAATTTATTATAATCTCCAGAGAGTGTCGTTATTAATACGTTGCTCTGTGTTGCTAAAGTAAAATCGTACCAAACATCTACATAATCATTTGTTGTACCACAAATAGAGGTGTTGTTAGCAGACGATCCTTTTACGTTAAAATTCACTGTAATTTGTGACGTTGAAAGACTAAGCGTTTCTGCACTAGCACAATCGTTATTTGTTGCAAGCATTAAGGCTCTTACTCGAAATTGCTTCCAACTATTATTTGCTTGTGCTAATGTTCTATAAAGTTTTATTTTATAATGTGTATTTTGCGTTAAACTAAAGACAACACCATTTCTTGAAAAACAATTAAGTAAGGTTCCTCCACAAGCATCGTACACTTCAAAATGATTGTAATTTTGGTAACCATCTATGTATAAGTTTCCATTAATTGGCATTTCAATATCATACCAAATAGATACATAATCTTGTGAGTTTGAGTCTGCACAAAGGGTTTCGTTTACTGTTGTGGCAGTTTCAATATCGTTAAAATAATAAATATCGTAAGAACTTGTTGGTACGCTTGTGATTGCTGTTGCTGTTGCACAAGTGTCATTTGCTGGTTGCGCATTTATTTGTATTGAAAACACAAATAAGAATGCTAAAAAATATAGATTTTTCATGGTTGGTTTGGTTTAAAAATTTATAATTAACGTGGAATTAATTGTCGTTATTTTCTCCTCCTTCATTATTATCTATATCTCTGTATTCAAACGTTAAGTCATTTGATTGCCAAACTTTAACAAAAGTCCCTTCTCCTTCATTAAAAGTTATTGTAAGATATACATCATAGACACCTGCTATATCTGTTTGGAATTCTGTTTCAATAATGTAGTCATACAGACCTTCAACATCATCAAAAGTTTCATCATACACAAGTTCAAAAGAGTTATTTCTAATTTCAAACTTTATCCTTTTTATTTCTTGATTACTAGTTATTTTACCTATAAATTCTACAGTCTCTGGCCCTAAACTTTCACCTGTAGCATTTAAAGTATCTGTGTAATAAATAGCTGATGTATCTGGACTTGAAAAAGTAACATTATATTCAAAATCTTCAGGCTGAGTAGCACAACTACTTACTAATAAAAGGATTAAAAAAAGAGGTAAAATAACGCCTCTAAAAGATTGGTTGGTTCTAAAAAAAATGATTGTTCTGATGGGTGTTTTTAAAAATTTCATAACATATAATTTATTGATTATTACTGATTGCAAGGTAGAACCACATATCAAAAAAAAACTAAGGGTATCCCTTGATTTTTTTTTAGAGTTAGAGAAAGAATAGTTGCATTTTAAAAGACCTCAATTATTACTACAAAATTATCGGCATTTAAACTGTCGTCAACATTTCGCTATGAAAATATTCCTTGTCATTAATAAG
>JALSVQ010000005.1 GCA_027073495.1 Flavobacteriaceae bacterium
GCTATTGAAATTGCAAAATCTCGAAACGATTCTTGATTCGTATTCCAAATATCCCATAAATACCAGTCAAATAATTGCCAGCGACCAATAATTGTACTCGAATTTATCCAATCGTGATTACCTTGCCAACCTGCAACATCAACAGGATTAAATAAATATTGACCAATTTCACCGCTGTACCAAATAATACCATCTCTAAAATCTTGACTTATATTAAATTGTGTTTCGTTTGTAAAAGTAAAAAATACATCTAACGGACTTTTAACTACTCCTCCAATGGCAATTTCATCAAAAAAATGATTGCTTTTAAAGAGTTGTTTATATACAGGAAGCAATTCAAAATTATTATTGATAAATGTAGTTGCCAATTGTAAAACAATGCTTTCATTAATATCCGGAGAAACAAAATGTTGATATAATTTAGTGCAAATATATTCGGCTATTTGATTTCCTCTTTCCTGAAATAATATATCTACAACATCGTTATAACCCCAATTTCCGGTTTGTCCGAAAATTGTTTTTTGACCGTTATCAAAATCAGATGGTTTAAAATTTATAGGAGCACAGTATTCGCTTACATTAGTATATCCTGTTAAAGCTCTGGCAATATTTACAATATCAGTTTGCGTATAACCATTATTAACACCAAGGGTAAATAACTCTAATAATTCACGAGCGTAATTTTCATTTGGTTCTGTAGCCGTATTTTGATATCCATTTAAAAAAACCAACATAGCTGGAGTAATACCTATTGCCCTAACAAATTCTTTAAAATTCCCAAAATTATAATCGTGTATCGTTTTATAATAGTTATACATCCAAGACGGACACCAATAATCTTCCAATCTTGTAACAAAGTGATTATGCCAAAAAAGCGTAAATCTCGCACGTAAACCATTATTAATCATATCGTCAATAAAATGATCGTTAATTACTTTATGTTGAATTGGAATTTCGGTATCAGGATCCGAATATTGCGAATAAGTCATATTTTCCCAAGAAGGAGCAGGCATAGAACCCAAAGCAACTGCTTGATTAAATAAACCGTCAATATAACTATCGGGAGATTGCTGTAGAGCAGAATCTAACGCAGTTTTTGACAAACTAAATCCTAAACGTCTGTTAAGATGTTGCACACGTTTTGCATTCCAAGGGTTTTGTCCACTTGGTACAAATAGATTTAAATTGGAAGTATTACAATTGGGCATTGCTATAAATTTGGTAATAAATATACAAATTAATTAAGAATAATTATATGTTTAAACGAAATATGCATTAATTTATTTTATATTCGTATTGTTTTGTACACACTTTATATACTATTTTTTGAAAATATTTTTATTGAAAAATCTAATCTTTTGCATTTATAGCGTTATTTTTGTTAGGTTATCTTTAAAAAAGAATAAAAACCTATGAAATTTCAAAAAAACGATAAAATTGCAATAGTTGCTCCTGCAGGATTTATTAAAAATAAAGAAAGTATTAAACAAGCAGTAGAACTATTAAAAAGTTGGGGATTTAACGTGGTTTTAGGAAGGCATTTGTTTGCTAAACACAAACATTTTGCAGGAACAGACAAGCAACGAGTAGACGATTTTCAATCTTTTTTAGACGATACAACTGTTAAATCAATTTGGTGTGCAAGAGGAGGTTACGGAAGTGTTCGCTTAATAGACAAGTTAAATTTTAATACGTTTAAAAAACACCCGAAATACATAATAGGTTATTCCGACATATGCGTTTTTCATCAAGTTGTTTTTAACTTAAATATTCCTTCTCTTCATAGTTTTATGCCTACTAGTGCTGACACTATCCAAAATGCAAAAAATGCCCTAACCAACTTTAAAAATTTCCTTAACGGAAAGGAAATAAGATATACCATACCGGTAAATTCTTATAACAAAGTTGGTAAAGCAAAAGGAAAAATTATAGGAGGAAATCTCTCTATTTTACAAAATTTAGCAGGAACTAAATTTGGAATAAATGGCGAAAAATACATTTTATTTATTGAAGAAATAGGTGAGTACAAATACCATATAGACAGAATGTTACACAGTTTAAAACTACATAATTACTTTGCCAATTGTATTGGTTTAATAGTTGGTGGTTTTACCAATATCCCAAAAAATGACCCTTTGTTTGGACAAAGTATTGAAGAAATAATTTTAGACCTAACTAAAGAATATAATTTTCCGGTTTGTTTTGATTTTCCGAGTGGTCATATTACCAATAACCAACCTATTATTTTTGGGAAAGAGGCTGTTTTTGAAGTAAACAAAAATTTTGTAACTTTGGAATATATTAAAAACTAAGGAAATTAATGAAAGATTTTATCACTTACAAAACACTTATTAAATGTAATTTAGGAATTCCGCTGTTTTTTATAGCTCTTTATTTAATTGATTTATATAAAATAAACAGCACATTATTAGGTGTTTTTCGTGAAATAGCTACCATTCCATTTCTTGTTTTACAATACCTTTTTCTGTTTTTAAGTATTCGATATGTTTTTAAAAATAATGCCAAAAATTTTTGGTTAAATATTTCTATTTTCATTTTAGCAATATGTGTTACCGTTACCACATGTAGCTTTTGTAATTTTAATTTTTAATGGCTAAACACTACGATCTTGGTGAAAAAGGAGAACAACAAGC
>JALSVQ010000006.1 GCA_027073495.1 Flavobacteriaceae bacterium
TGCATATGACACACCGTTGGTTGGAACGCGGCATCAAATATCTTGCAGAAAACCCAGAGAAATACGATTACAAACAAACATTTTTTCCAATAGTACAAGGAAGTACATACAAAGATTTACGAAAAATGTCTGCAGAGTATATTGCTGGAGTAGGAGCAGAAGGAAATGCTATCGGCGGATTGTCTGTGGGTGAACCAGCAGAAGAAATGTATGAAATGGCAGATATTGTTTGTTCCATTTTGCCAGAAGACAAACCACGTTATTTGATGGGTGTAGGAACACCTATTAATATATTAGAAAATATAGCACTTGGTGTTGACATGTTTGATTGTGTTATGCCTACGCGTAATGCACGTAATGGAATGCTTTTTACAGCACACGGAACTATAAATATAAAAAATAAAAAATGGGAAGCAGATTATTCTGCAATCGATTCAATGGGCATTACATCGGTAGATTTAAAATATTCTAAAGCGTATCTTCGTCATCTTTTTGTTGCTAAAGAGCTTTTAGGAAAACAAATTGCTACAATTCATAATTTAGGTTTCTACCTTTGGTTGGTTAAAGAAGCGCGTAAACACATTATAGCAGGAGATTTCAGAGTTTGGAAAGATATGATGGTTAAACAAATGGACAAAAGACTATAGGTTAATGCGCATACTGGATAAATACATATTAAAAAAATACTTGCTGACTTTTTCGGCACTTATCTTTATGTTTTTTCCATTGGGTATTATTGTAGATTTATCACAACATATAGGAAAATTAATAGAATATGAAGTTGGAGTAGGAGAAGCTTCTTGGTTTTATATCAACTTTATGACCAGTTTGTTATCATTGCTTTTTCCAATAATGCTTTTTATAGCCGTTTTGTTTTTTACTTCCAAACTGGCTAATAATACAGAGATTGTAGCTGTTTTGAGTTCAGGTATATCATATAAACGCTTGTTTTATCCTTTTTTTATAGGTGCTACAATTGTCACTATCATTATGTCTATATTAAGTATTTGGGTAATTCCAAAAGCCAATAAAGTGTATAATGAATTTTGGTATAAATATTTCAAAAAATATGAAAAAGTACAAGAAACAACCAATATTTATAGGCAGATTAATGAAGGCGAATTTGTATATCTACGCACCATTACTGCAGATAAAAAAGGCTTTGATTTTAAACTCGATCATATAGAAGATAATCAGCTTAAAATTGTTTTGATGGCAAACCGTATTGAATGGATTCCTAAAGCTGAGGTTTTTAGATTAACAGCATTTAAAAAACGAACTATTTATCCAAACGGCACAGAAAAAATAGAAACAGCCAAGAAAAAAGATACTTTGCTCAATTTTAGCCTTGATGATGTGTTGCCACCTGTTTCGTATTATGCAGAGACCTTAAGTTATCCTGATTTGGTTAAATTTATTGAAACAGAAAAATTACGTGGTTCGCCCAATATAAAACAGTTTATTATACAGAAACATAAGCGTTTGAGTGTTTTGGCATCAGTTTATATATTGACCATCATTGCTTTTTCGGTTGCTTATAGAAAACGTAGAGGCGGAATGGGAGTGAGCCTTGCTATTGGCTTAACAATAGGCTTTGCCTATATTTTCTTTGATAGAATTTTTTCTATTATGGGACTGAAATCTGGATTAAGTCCGTTTTTTGCTGTCTGGACACCAAATATTATCTTCTCATTTGTAGCACTATATATGCTTTATAAAGCACGTAAATAGGAGGCTATGTTCAAAAAATATCTCGAACTTCATTTTATTATTTTACTTTGGGGCTTAACAGGTGTTATAGGCAAATTGATTCATCTGGAAGCTATACCATTGGTTTGGGCAAGAATGTTTGTAGCAGTAGTGACTATTTTACTTTATGTTTTTATAGCTAAAAGAAGTCTTCGTGTATCCAAAATTATTTTATTGAAATTGCTTTTTGTAGGCGTATTGATAGGCTTGCATTGGTTAGCATTTTTTCAGGCAATAAAAGTTTCTAATGTTTCATTGACTTTGGTAATGCTTTCTTCAGGAGCATTTTTTACAGCTATTTTTGAGCCTATTTTTTACAAGCGAGCTGTTAGTATGCGCGAAATCGTATTTGGTTTGTTGGTCTTAATAACTTTATATTTTATTTTTCAGGTTACAGATTTTCAAATTCGGGGCATGATTTATGGTTTAATAGCAGCTATATTATCAGCTGCTTTTGCAGTATTTAATGGTTTATTGATACGTGAGGTAAATGCCGCAACACTCACCTTTTACGAAATGCTTTTTGGCTTGCTACTCGTTAGTGGTTTTATGCTTTATTCGGATTTTTCTTTTGATTTGTATTTAATACTACGCGCATCAGATTATTATTGGTTGTTGTTTTTAGGTTCAGTATTAACGGTTTATCCTATGATTGCATCTTCAGATTTAATGAAACACTTGAGCCCTTATACCATGATGCTTTCTATTAATTTGGAACCTGTTTATGGTGTGATTTTGGCATTTTTAGTTTTTCATGATTCCGAAAAAATGGCATATTCATTTTATTTAGGTGCTTTGTTGATATTGTTGTTAATAGGATTGAATACAGCTTTAGAATACCGAAAGCGAAAAAATAATTAAAAAAAATAGATTAAATTTCAATAGATAATAGTATTTTTACCTGCAATAAAAACAAGAAAAATGCAATACTTAGATTTTGAAAAACCAATAGAAGAACTTGAATTACAAATTGAAAAATGTAAGACACTTGGCAAAGAAAGTGATGTAGATGTCTCTAAAACATGCAAAGAGATAGAAAAAAAATTAGCAAAAGCAAAAAAAGATATATATACCAATTTGACTCCTTGGCAGCGTGTTCAATTATCACGTCATCCTGAGCGCCCTTATACATTAGACTATATTAAAGCTATGTGTGGCGATACATTTTTAGAACTTCACGGCGATAGAAATGTAAAAGATGATAAAGCTATGATTGGCGGTCTTGGCAAAATTGGCAATCAATCTTTTATGATTATCGGTCAGCAAAAAGGACATAATACCAAAACACGCCAATATCGCAATTTTGGAATGGCGAATCCTGAAGGTTATCGTAAAGCGTTGCGTTTAATGAAAATGGCAGAAAAATTTGGCATTCCAGTTGTTACACTTATTGATACTCCAGGTGCTTTTCCAGGTTTAGAAGCCGAAGAGCGAGGACAAGGAGAAGCTATAGCTCGTAATATTTTAGAAATGACACGCTTGAAAGTGCCTATTGTAGTTGTTATAATTGGCGAAGGTGCTTCTGGAGGTGCTTTAGGAATTGGCGTTGGAGACCGTGTGCTGATGATGGAAAACGCTTGGTATTCCGTTATCTCACCAGAGAACTGTTCTACAATCCTTTGGCGTAGTTGGGATTATAAAATTCAAGCAGCAGAGGCTTTAAAATTGACTTCAAAAGATATGTCTAAACTCAAGCTTGTAGATGTGGTAGTAAAAGAGCCTTTAGGAGGTGCACATGCAGATAGAGCAGGTGCTTTTACAGCTGTAGAAAAATCTATTTTAGACGCATTTAATGAAGTAAAAGATCTTTCTCCTAAAGATTTAGTAGCAAAACGCATGGATAAATACTGTGCTATGGGCGATTTTAAAGAGTAGTTTTGGACGTATTTGGTCAAGCCATTTTAGCTTATTTTGATGGTGATAAAGATGCTATTATCACTACAGAGACTACCATTTCTGAAAAAGATGAATTACCCGTAGATTATCTGTATCGTGACTACGGTGCAATGCCTATTTTAGAACAAAAAGCATTGGATATCTGCAATGGAAGCATTCTAGATATTGGTTGTGGCGCAGGAAGTCATGCGCTATATCTACAGCAGCAAGGTCTTGAAGTTGTAGCTTTAGATTTGAGTAAAGGTGCAGTTGCCGTTTGCAAGCAGCGTGGCGTACAAAATACAGTTTGTATGCCGATATTGTCATATGCAGATAAGCAGTTTGATACCTTACTTTTACTTATGAATGGCATCGGTTTGGCAGGAAATGAAGCCAGTTTGAATGCTTTTTTAGTATATCTTAAATCATTATTAAAACCAAATGGACAGCTATTATTAGACTCTTCAGATATTCACTATATGTATGATGCAGAAGATATTTCGGAACTTGATAATTATTACGGTGAATTAAAATTCACGATTTCCTTTCACGATTTATCCGAGACATTCGGTTGGCTTTTTCTTGATTTTGAGCGTCTAAAAGTAGCTGCTGAAAAAGTGGGTTTGCGCTGTGAAAAAGTTTATGAAGGAGAACATCACGATTATTTGGCAAAACTAACCAAGATTAGTTGCTAATTTGTATTTTTTTTTTAGATTTGTCATAGTATAAATTTTAAAGCCTAGGAATATGAGTGATGCAGTAAATAATAATGAAGAAATTTTTTCGAAATCATTGCGTGCAGGAAGACGTACTTACTTCTTTGATGTGAGAGAAACAAAAGCAGGAGATTACTATCTTACCCTTACAGAAAGCAAAAAATTTACCAATGATGATGGCTCATATCATTACAAAAAACATAAAATCTATTTATACAAAGAAGATTTTGCAGCTTTCAAAGATACCA
The DNA here is from genome assembly GCA_027073495.1 of Flavobacteriaceae bacterium. GTDB lineage: Bacteria > Bacteroidota > Bacteroidia > Flavobacteriales > Flavobacteriaceae > JALSVQ01. Next base: position 4,589 of record JALSVQ010000006.1, read on the forward strand.
TGGCAGAAATGATGGATTATATTGTTGAAGAAAAAGGCGAAGAGGTTATCTCTGATCGTCATCAAAAAGACTACAATCCAGCAGAATCAAAAGTAGAAGAAACTTCAAATACTTTTACAGACGTAGATTTTGATGATATTTAAATCGTAGTGTTAATTAAAAAGATGTAAATATTTTCTTGTTATGCCCAATTAAAAAAAAACCGAATATGACCAATTTTGACACTTTATCTGAAGCAGTTAATTATTTAACTAAAGAAGGGTATACAGAAGATTTTAAAGCGGAAGAGCAATATATTAAGGCGTTATATTCTAAAAAAGAATATTTACCTAAAGAACTTATAATAACTAAGACCTATCGCTTTGACGGAATGGATAGTCCAGAAGATGAAACAGAACTTTTTGCAATTATTGCAAATGATGGAACAAAAGGAACTTTAGTAATGTCTTATAGTGCTCAGCATAATCAGAATGTTGAATTAATTAAGCAAATAAAAAATAAATAAATGGCATTTATAGACTATTATCAAATATTAGGAATAAAAAAAAGTGCTACTGCTAAGGAAATAAAAAAAGCATATAGAAAATTAGCCCGAAAATATCATCCTGACTTAAACCCTGACAACAAGGAAGCTGAAAAGATGTTTAAAGAAATTAATGAAGCCAATGAAGTATTAAGTAATACTGAAAACAGAAAAAAATACGATAAATACGTAAAGGATTGGAAGCACGGAGAAGAGTATAAAAAAGCACAGCAGCAACAGCAATCTCAACATCAAAGATATTCGAGTGAAAATCAAGGATATTCAGAACAGGATTTTTCAGACTATTTTAGCTCTATGTTTGGAGGAGCAAGAACATCTGCTAATCAAGGTCATAGAAAATTTAAAGGACAAGATTTTAATGCTGAACTTCACTTAAATTTGAAAGACGTTTATGAAACCCATAAGCAAGTATTAACAGTTAATAATAGCAAAATTAGACTTACTATCCCAGCAGGTGTTGAAAATGGTCAGGTTATTAAAATAAAAGGCAAAGGAGGTATAGGAATAAATGGAGGTCCAAATGGAGATTTATACATCAATTTTTCTATTAAAAATCATACACAATTTAAAAGAGAAGGTAATAATTTATACAGTGTAATAGACTTAGATTTATATACTGCCATTTTAGGCGGAGAAATGACTATTGACACTTTTAATGGTAAAGTGAAACTTAAAATTGCACCTGAAACACCAAATGGAACTAAAGTGAAATTAAAAGGAAAAGGATTTCCAGTATATAAAAAAGACAACCAATTTGGGGATTTAATAATTACATATCTAATTAAAATACCTGCAAAATTAAGTGATAAGGAAAAAGAGTTGTTTTCAGAATTAAAAAAAATAAGATAAGATGACTACACAAAATTTAATACTTATAGAAAAACTTTGTTTACACTACAAAATTGAATTTTCATTTTTTGATGCTCTAAACAACATTGGACTTATAGAAATCAAAACTTATGAAGAAAACAAATATCTTTCTAAAAACGAAATTGGAGATATCGAAAAAATGATTAGACTTCATCACGAATTGAATTTAAATATGGAAGGTATTGATATTGTTTTCAATCTTTTACAAAAAGAAAAAGAACTACGATTAGAAATTAATACATTAAAAAATAAGTTACGCCTTTATGAAGATGATTAACAAAATAGCCGTTGCTCTTGATGGTAGTAATTCTGCAATAAATGCTACAAATTATGCTATTGAATTAGCAAAAAACATAGGAGCGAAAATAGAAATAATAAGTATCATTAATTATTCCATAGGTAATATTGATGCAGGTATTTTGCCACAAGATATCGAAAAAGAGAATTAAAAAAAAGTAATAAATAATATTAATAAAATCCAAAAAAACATAAAGACATAACAATTTATAAATTTGAAACTATTGGTATTCCCGAAAAAGAAATTATTAAACAAATAAAAATTTGGAACGTTGATTTGTTAATATTAGGTCACCACACACATTCAATTATAGAAAATTTATTTGTTAAAAGTGTAGAAAAAAGGCTGATTAACCACATAGAATGTCCTATGTTAATAATTCCAAAAAATTATAAAAAATTTAAATAATTATAGTATGATAGAACAATTAAAAACATTCGACAACAACGTTTTGGCTATTGAGGTCATAGATGGTTTCACTGAAGTAGATGAAAAATTATGTCAGAAATTCTTTGAATTAAAGAAGGAAAAAGGTTTTAAACAAATTAATCTGTTAGTGAAATTAGATGAAATGAAAATTTCAAAATCAAATGCTAAAGCATTTTTTGAAGATATAATTTGGCTATTAAGAAATTATAAAGATATAGGTCATATTGCTATTGTTGCACATTCAAAGGTTTTAAAAATGTTAATCCCAATTGATAATTTATTTTTTGAAAGAGCGAGTAAAGGTAGGTTAGAACGCTACTTTGATGTTTCTCAGATTAATGAAGCATATGAGTTTGTAAATAATTAATTCTAGAAGATGAAAAAAATATTTTTTTTATTCCTGTTATTCTCTACGGTTGTAAATTCACAAACTTTAGATTATAAAATAACGTCAAATGATAGTTATATTGGTGATTTAAAGGTAACCAAAACATTAAGCAATAATACCTTTCAAATTGAAGTAATAAGTGAAGTTAAGGTGAAACTTTTTATTAGTATAGACTTAAAATATAAATTAAACTGTACTTATAAAAATAATGAATTATTATATAGTTCTGTGACAACATATGTAAATGGAAAAATTCATTCCACTAGTGAAACAGAAAAAATTGGTGATTACTATACTATAACAAAAAACGGACATTCTTCAAAATTTATAGGTAAAATTCCATTTTCAGGTGCTCTGTTATATTATCGTGAGCCAAAAGGGTTGACAAATATATTTTCAGAATTTGACAATTTAAAGAAACCAATAAAAAATATAGGAATTAATGAATATCAAATAACAAATCCTAAAAACGGACACTTGAGCGAATATAAATACAAAAATGGTGTTCTAGAGAGTACAACAAATCATCACACATTATTAACATTTATATTAACAAAAGAATAAAATGAGTTTACTATCAGAAAATATAATACCAGGAAATCACGGAAAAGTATTTGGAACAAACGCTAAAGAACAAAAAGACTTAGAAAGAATTAAAAACAAAGTGCTATCCCTAAAAGGAATAAAAGACGTAAAAATTAATTCTGATATTTTTCCTAGGGAGTTTACGATTTATACATCCGAATTAGTGAAAGTTCAAGATATTGAAGATAAAGTAAAGTTGACAGGGTTTCACGCAATACCTAAAGATTTATTTAAACTGTAAAATCATTAAGAAATGAGTATTCATAGAAAAAGAAATAAAAACTTAGGTTTAGCCGAATTGATTGCCATTGCTTTAGGTGGAATGGTTGGTGGTGGAATTTTTACTATTCTTGGTATTTCCGTATCAATGATTGGAAATTTGACACCAATTGCAATTGTCATTGGTGGTTTAATTGCTTCATTGGCTGCATATTCTTACGTTAAATTAGGTTTATACTATCGAGATGAAGGAGCAACTTACTCATTCTTTAAAAAAACTTATCCAAAATCACATTTTTCAGCATCAGCAATTGGTTGGTTTATTATTTTTGGCTACATCAGTACATTAGCGTTATATGCTTATACTTTTTCTTCTTATGCCATTAGTAGTACTGATTTTGCTGATAACATTTGGATTAGAAAAGGGATTGCAATTGGTGTAATCGGTCTTTTCACATTGATAAACATTTGGAGTGTTAATGGAATGGGGAAAATTGAAGATTTGATGGTTTATACCAAACTAATTGTTTTAACCATTATTTCTGTAGTATTAATGCAACACGGAACAACAGATTTCGGAACTTTTATTGAAAATATGGCATTAGATGCCGAAAATTCAAGTGTATTTTCAATCTTAATAGTTGCTTCATTAACATTTGTTGCCTATGAAGGATTTCAGTTGGTTATTAATGCAGTAAACGAAATGACTAATCCTGAAAAAAATATTCCACGAGCAATTTATTCAGCAATTAGTTTAGCAATTCTAATATATGTTGTGATTTCTTTAGGTGCTTTATTTGCTATACCAACAGAAGAAATTATAAAAAATAAAGAATACGCACTTGCCGCAGGGGCAGGAAATGTTCTTGGTAGTTTAGGTACGAACCTTGTGATTTTAGGTGCAATTTTGGCTACCAGTAGTGCTATAAGCGGTACTGTTTTTGGAGCATCAAGACAAATGTCAGTTATAGCAAAAGACGGCTACTTTCCTAAATGGTTATCCATTAGAAAAAATAATAGTCCACAGAATGCAATAATAGGAATGGCAATTTTATCAAGTGTATTAATCTTAATTGGTGGACTTGAATTAATACTTGAATTTGGAAGTATCACATTTCTATTAGTGTCCTTATTAATGGCAATTGCTAATTACAAGATAAGAGATAAAACCAACTCTTCTAAATTTTTAACAGGACTATCAATATTGGGATTAGGAATTGGCGGAATACTTATATTGTATTATGAATTTACCACCAAATGGGAACAGATGATTGCCATTATAATACTTTACATAATCTTAGCATTTGGTGCCTGGATATATTCGAAAAAGAAAGAAACAAAAGAAAAAAGGGCATAACAAAGTGTATAAATCATTGGGCGATAAGTGATTAAATCAAAGTTAGTACGTATAAATAAAGTAAGTAATAAACCGAAAGTGAAGTGCTTTTAAATGCCCAACGCTTCATACACAAACCGTT
>JALSVQ010000007.1 GCA_027073495.1 Flavobacteriaceae bacterium
CAATAGAATTGAAACAAGATTGTGCATTTGTTGCAGTACCTATAAGTATTGCTGATACTTTGGTAGAAAAACTAAACAATAGTCGATTGAAAAAGAAAAAAGTCAGAATAACACGAATTTAACTACATTAAGACCTTCAGAGTTTCGTATTTCATATTTTGAAGAGATGGAGGAAGAACAGGGAGAGACTTTGACATAAACTTAATAATAAAATTCAACTTATACCAACACAATAATTCTTTAAGTAAAGCATTATAAATATATGAAAAAGATTGTTTTGCTCCTTTTGTTTATCAACTCGCTAAGTTATGCTAATGTGTATTATGTTGCAGTAAATGGCGATAATACTGCTGATGGATCACTTGCTAATCCTTGGCAAACAATACAATATGCTGCCAATAATGCCTCAGCAGGTGCTATTGTTTATATAAGAGGAGGAGCGTACAATGAACGCGTTATTTTTCCGTCTTCAGGAACGGTTGATGCACCTATTATTTTTAAAAATTATGCAGCAGAAATTGTTATAATTGATGGAACAGGTATTTCTTGGGGAGGAACTTGGAATGGTTTACTCGATATTACAGCAAAGCAATATATTCAATTAGAGGGCTTACAAGTCAAAAATGCTAATTATGCAGCTATTTTTCTCGAAAATTCGAATCACATTACAATTAATAAAATACAAACATATAATAGTGTTTCTAGCGGAATAGGCGTGTGGAGTTGCAATCATATTATTATTTCGAATAATACCGTAGAACAAGCCTGTTCTACAGGAAATCAAGAATGTATCTCGGTATCCAATAGCTTTGATTGTAGTGTTTTTGAAAATGAAGTATTTAATAATGGTAATGGTGCTTTGGGAGGAGAAGGCATTGATATTAAACAAGGCTCACACGATGTAAATGTATATAAAAATTGGGTTCATAACCTAAATAATCGTGTAGGAATCTATTCAGATGCTTGGGATCAACACACATACAATATCAATATTTATCAGAATAAGGTAAATAATTGTACCGAAACCGGTATTGCCATTGCTTCAGAATTTGGAGGATTATTGGAGCAAGTTCATATTTTTAATAATATTATTTATAATAATAAATACGATGGCATTCAAATAGGAGGTTGGACACATCCAGATTATACCGGCACAAATACACCGATTAGTACAATACAAATTATCAATAATACATGCTATAATAATGGTTCTATAGCAAGTGGTTTTGGCTTTGGGATTACCATTGATAATGCCTTTGCTGCTAACATTCAGATTAGCAACAATATATTGAGTCAAAACAGTGCACAAATGGAAGTTGTACAAAGTGCTGATGCACCTAATATTAGTAATAATCTTATTGATGGGTCTAATGACACAACCTATGCTTTTACTGGAGCTAATGCGCTAGTAACTTCAGCCAACTTTGAAGATGTTGCTAACTTTGATTTTCATTTGGGCTATACTTCAGAAGCGATTGATGCAGGCCTTGCTACCAATAGTCCGAGTGTTGATTATGATGGAAATGCAAGACCATTAGGCGATGCTGTTGACATTGGAGCGTATGAATACAATGCTTTACTAGCAACGCATACTCCCGCATTAACCGATTTTAATTTTGAAGTAGGACCCAATCCTTTTGATACTACTGTTACCATAAAATTACACGGAAAAAAACCTGAATCGTGTATTTTGGCACTCTATAATACTTCTGGAGCTTTAATTTACCACGATATTGTTTATAATCTAAATCAAGAAATCAGTATCAATCCCAATAATGATTTGCCTACAGGAATTTATTTTCTAAAAATTCAATTCGAAAATCAATTATTAGAAACATTTCGATTAATCAAAAAGTAACAATTTTTTATTTATTAATTCTAAATAATTTTTATAATTTATATTAGTTGATAATCACCAAGTCACGGTGCACGTATTTTAGCCCTAATTGCTTTTAAAATAATAAATATCTTTTGTACTTTTGTAATGGAAGCATAAATTATATGCGACTGAAATAAATTGAAACAACAGCAATACCAACTTCGAATTCAAATGAATAAAATATTTACAATTTTTAATTGGCTTCCATTAGCAAAAAAAACTTGGAAAGATGATTTAATCGCAGGAATAACGGGTACTATAATCGTCATACCACAAGCGGTTGCCTTTGCTATGATAGCAGGAATGCCACCAATTTATGGTTTTTATACAGCAATGTTGACTCCTGTGATAGCAGCTATGTTTGGTTCGTCATATCATTTGGTCTCTGGACCTACAACCACGAGTTCTATTGTATTGTATAGTATTGTTAGTAGGTATGTAACTCCAGATAATGATATCGAAGCATTTGTCTCTTTAGCTATTTTACTTTCATTTATGGCAGGTGTTATAAAACTACTTATGGGGCTTGCCCGAATGGGAAAGTTAGTAAATTTTGTATCGAATTCTGTTATTATTGGTTTTTCTGCAGGAGCAGGTGTTTTGATTGCCTTCAAACAGCTCAAACATATTTTAGGAATTAAGGTACCACAAGGAAGCTCTTTTTATGAAATTATTCATTATATTATAGTTCATATTAGTGAATCAAATTGGTATGCATTTACTGTGGCAGCGGGAACATTGTTTGTAGCTTTATTAATCAAACGATTTCAAAAAATTTCAAGGCTCTACATGCTTATCGCAATGCTATTTGGTAGCTTTTTAGCATTATGGTTAGGTAATCACGGTGCAATAATAGAAACTGTTGGAACAATACCTTCAAACTTACCACCATTTCAAATGCCTGCATTTGATTATAATAACATGAAAATGTTAACCAGTGGCGCTATTATATTAGCAACATTGGGTTTGGTTGAAGCAGCGGCTATTTCTAGATCTATTGCATTACATACACATCAAAAACTGAATACCAATCAAGAGTTTATCTCACAGGGAATCTCCAATACTATTTCGAGTTTTTTCTCGTGTTATACTAGCTCTGCATCGTTTACAAGATCGAGTGTTAACTTTCAAGCAGGAGCAAAGACCCCAATGTCTGCTTTGATATCAGCATTCGGTTTGATGCTCGTAGTATTACTATTTGCACCTTACGCATCCTTTTTACCAAAACCAGCAATGGGAGGAATTATCTTGTTAGTTGGTTATAATTTAATTGATTTTGAGCATATCAAGCAAATCATTAAAAGCAGTAGGAGAGAGCTCATTGTTTTTTTAGCCACTTTCTTAGGAACGCTATTTTTAGATTTACAGATTGCCTTAGTTTTAGGTGTTTTTCTATCATTATTCTTTTATTTGGAGCGTACCTCAAAACCGAATATAGCAGCGTTAGGAAAAATACAAGATGGACGATTTATTAATTTGATACGCGATAAAGAAGCACAGACCTGCCCGCAACTAAAAATAATTAGAATAGACGGTTCTTTGTATTTTGGTGCTGTTGAAGCCGTTTCAGATTATTTTACAGATTTGTATGAAGATGAAAACACTTCAAGATTATTAATAGTGGCAGATGGTATTAATTTTATAGATTTAGCAGGTGCCGAATGGTTAATGCACGAAGCTTTGAAATGGCAAAAACATAAAAATGGAATTTATTTTTCAGGAATGAAATTAGTAAGTCAAGATGTGCTTAAAAAGGGTGGTTTTCTCAATAAAATAGGGCAACGCTATTTTTTTAAAGACAAAAAAGAAGCTATTATGCATATTTATAAAACATTAGATAAGCGTATTTGTGAAATGTGTACAAGTAAGATTTTTGAAGAATGTTGATGTTGATGAAAATCTAAGTCACTAATGTTACAGACATTAATTTTTTTTAATTAACTTTGGGCAACTAAAAAACAATTTCTAAATGAACATCAAAAGTTTCTTTCCGATACTTGATTGGGCAAGCAATTACAATAAAGATTGGCTAAAAGGTGACATAAGCGCAGGACTTACTGTAGGAATAATGCTCATCCCTCAAGGTATTGCTTATGCTATGATTGCTGGTTTGCCGCCAATTTATGGACTGTACACAGCTTTAATTCCGCAATTGGTTTATGCTATATTTGGAACATCGAGGCAACTTGCAGTTGGTCCTGTAGCAATGGATTCACTGATAGTAGCTTCTGGAGTAGCAGCATTAGCAGAAATTGGATCAGCACATTTTGTTGAATTTGCTATTTTACTCGCTTTTATGATGGGCGTATTACAAGTTGCATTTGGTGTTTTTCGCTTAGGGTTTTTAGTTAATTTTTTATCAAAACCTGTTATAAGTGGCTTTACATCTGCAGCCTCATTGATTATTGGTTTAAACCAATTAAAACATCTTACCGGAGTAGATTTAGCTCGAAATAATAAATTGCAAAATATTGTAATAGAAGTATTTAAACACCTTGGAGAAATTCATTGGATAACATTTACCATTGGAATTAGTGCAATTGCTATCATCATTATATTCAAAAAATATTTTAAAAAAATTCCAGCAGCTTTAGTTGTTGTAGTATTGAGTATTTTAGTTGTAAAAATCTTTCATTTGGATACTTATGGTGTGAAAATAGTAGGAAAAATACCAGAAGGACTTCCTAGTTTTCATTTACCTATGTTTGATAAAGCCATAATGATAAAACTATTTCCAATGGCATTAACCTTATCATTTATCGCTTTTTTGGAAGCTATTTCGGTAGCAAAAGCTATAGAAACAAATCACGATGACTATAAAGTGAGACCAAGCCAAGAATTGATAGCTATCGGTATGGGAAATATGATAGGATCATTATTTCAAGCATACCCAGGAACAGGAGGTTTTTCTCGTACAGCGGTAAATGATCAAGCAGGAGCCAGAACTCCTTTGGCAGCAATCATTTCTGCACTAGTTGTAGCGCTCACATTATTGTTTTTGACACCTGTTTTTTATTACCTTCCTAAAGCCGTTTTAGCAGCTATTATTATGGTGGCTGTATTTGGGTTATTAGATTTTACTATGCCTAAACAATTATTAGCATATTCTAAAAGAGATTTAATGACTTTAAATATTACCTTATTAATAACAGCTACCATAGGTATTAAAGAAGGAATTTTGACAGGAACAGTTATTTCTTTAGTTATGCTGATTTACAAAAGTACAAAACCACATATTGCCATTTTAGGTAATGTTCCAAATACGCATTTTTATAGAAATAAAAACCGTTTTAAAGATGTTACAATAGATGATGAAATACTCATTGTTCGTTTTGATGCTCAATTACATTTTGCTAATACCACATATTTCAAAGATAAATTACAAGAGTTTTCAGCAGAAAAAGGAAAAAAATTAAAGCTAATTATCATTGATGGAGAGAGTTTAAACAGTTTAGACAGTAGTGCCGTCTATGCGCTCAATGAAATATTAGATTACTTCAAAAAACAAAATATAGAAATCGTTTTTACAGGATTAAAAGGCCCCGTACGTGATACTATTAACAAATCAGGACTGATTGATAAAATTGGTTATGATCGTTGTTTTATGAGTATTCAAGAAGCAGTTGATTGCTATGAAATGTATTGTAAAGGAATAAATAAGCCTACAAAGTTTGAAAAATTCATCAAAGAATCTCGCTAAATAGCTATCGAAAATATATTTTGTTTTTAAAAAAAAAAAAGTGTAAATTACACAAAACAAATTAATTAACTAAAACTAATAAATTATGAAAGTAGAACAATTATTCACAGGATGCCTCGCAGAAATGGCATATTATATAGAATCTAATGGTGAAGCAGCAATTGTAGATCCATTACGAGAAACAGCTCCTTATCTTGAAATGGCAGAAGCAGATGGTGCTAAAATTAAATATATTTTCTTAACGCATTTTCATGCTGATTTTGTTTCTGGACAAGTAGATTTAGCCAAAGCAACTGGTGCAAAAATTATTTTTGGTCCAAATGCTACAGCTGATTATGATATATATAATGGTAAAGATGGTGAAGAGTTTCCTTTAGGAGCTGGTAAAATTACTTTACTACACACTCCAGGGCATACTATGGAATCCTCTTCTTATTTAATAACAGATGAAGCTGGGAATACCCCTTGTATATTAACAGGAGATTGTTTATTTATAGGAGATGTAGGGCGTCCGGATTTAGCAGTAAAATCTGATTTAACTCAAGCTGATTTAGCAGGACATTTATACGATTCATTACGTAATAAAATAATGACCTTACCCGATGATATTATCGTTTACCCAAATCATGGAGCAGGTTCTTCTTGTGGCAAAAATATGAGTTCAGAAACTTTTGATACTTTAATACATCAAAAAGAAACAAATTATGCCTTACGTGCAGATATGACCAAAGAAGAATTCATCAAAGAAGTAACTACTGGCCTAAAAACACCACCACAATATTTCCCAAACAATGTACGTATGAATAAATCTATTAATACGAGTATTGATACTGTTTTAAGCAAAGGTACAACAGCTTTAGATCCTGCAACATTTAAAGAAATGAGTGAGCAAAAAGATGTTTTAGTTATTGATACACGCTCAAAAGAAGCGTATACAGAAGAAGGAACGGTTCCAGGTGCTTGGTTTATCGGTATTAATGGTAGTTTTGCTCCTTGGGTAGGTGCTTTGGTTACAGATATCAATCAAAAAATAATTTTTATTACTGACGAAGATACTCGTGCCACAGAAGTTGTAACACGTTTTTCTCGTGTTGGTTATGATAATACATTAGGCTATTTGACTGGAGGTATTAAAAATTGGAAAGCACAAGGCTTTGAAGTTGATAAAATTGGTTCTATGTCTGCAGTTGAATTTGTAAAAGAATTAAAGGCAGGTACATTAGAAAAACCTTTAGATGTTCGTAAGGATACAGAATATATTTCGGAACATGTCGTTGGTTTAGAAAACTTCCCATTAGATGGAATTAACACTAATTTTGCAGCAATCGATACTTCAAAATCATACTATTTGCACTGTGCTAGTGGTTATCGTTCGTTGATTGCAGCTTCTATATTCAAAGCAAATGGCGTGGATAATGTTACAGATGTTCGTGGAGGATTCAAAGCAATTAAAGAATTAGATGTTCCGCTAACAGCATATGTTTGTCCAAGTACATTACTTTAATAGTTTTAAATGTACAAAAAGCTAACTTAATATCATACTAAGTTAGCTTTTTGTGTAATATTTGATACATAAAAGAAGTAATACATTAGTATATTTGCATAAAAATAACTATTAAAACAATTAAACTATGAAAAAACTATTAGTATTGAGCATCAGCTTATTGACATTAATTTCTTGTTCAGAAGATAAAGTAGATTTAGCAAAATATACCAAAAAAGGGAAAGAAATAGCGCAAAACACACAAAAACTCTTGGGTAAAAATCTAAAAGGTACTATGAAAGCAAAAGGACCTGTAGCAGCAGTATCGTTTTGTAACACAAAAGCATTACCACTAACTACTGAAATGGAGCAAAAATATCATGCTTCCATAAAACGGGTTTCTGATAAACTTAGAAATGAAAAAAATGAAGGAAATGCCAAAGAAAAAACTGTTATTGAACAATTCAAGACAAGTTTATCTAAAGGAGAAACAGTAACTCCAATTACACAAATGGGAAAAGATGGAAAAGTACATTTTTATGCGCCAATAAAAGTAGGAGCTGTTTGTCTAACTTGTCACGGAACTACATTAGCCAAACCAGTTGATTCTATTCTGAAACTAACCTATCCAAATGACAAAGCTATAGGATATAAAGAGGGAGAATTACGTGGAATCTGGTCTATAACTATGGATAAGGAAAATTAATGGCAAAATTTTCAGAAATAATAAATGATACAAAACCTGTTTTAGTAGATTTTTCTGCAGCTTGGTGTGGACCTTGTAAAATGTTGGCGCCAATCTTAAAACAAGTAAAAGAGCAATTAGGTAATCGAGTAAAAATAGTAAAAATAGATGTTGATAAAAATCAAGCAATAGCATCTAAATTTCAAGTTCGTGGCGTGCCTACGCTTATCATTTTTAAAAATGGAAAGCAGGAGTGGAGACAGTCAGGTGTTTTACAAGCCAATGAACTTGTTACACTACTTAATTCCTATATGTAACTTTTGGCACATATTTTGTATTCGAATAATAGTATTTTTGTATAAACTTAAATTAATTTAACAATGAAAAAGAAAATTTTAATAGCTTTATTTATTGCCTTTACAGCTATAACAGGACAAGCGCAGCAAAAAACATTCAAAAATGCAAACGCAGCAGCATTTGCTAAAGCATTGACAGCTACAACAAAAGTATTAGATGTACGCACACCAAATGAATATGTACAAGGACATATTGAAGGTGCAAAAAATGTAAATTTGTTTCAATCTGATTTTTTGGATCAAGTGGAAAAAACAATCAATAAAAAAGAAACTGTCTATGTGTATTGCCGTAGCGGTGGGCGTAGCGCAAGAGCTTCAAAAATATTGACAGCAGCAGGTTACGATGTCGTAAATCTACTTGGCGGAATAATGGGCTGGAAAAGCAAAGGTTTTAAAACAGTAAAATAGAAGTTATTTCTCAATAAGCTAATCAAGCAGATGGTTTTTAAAGCAGGAGTGGAGACCCACAAATTACCTTCAAACAATACAGCATTGGTTTTGATCCCAAGTTTATGAAGACCATACACCGTATTCTTGGATATAAATTATTCCGCAAGATGGTGATGAGGAATTTGAAGTGGTAGTATCTGACTGATTAAATCTACCTGAATTAATAAATTGTTAATAATCTTTATAAATACTATAATATTATTTAAATTTGTGCAAATATTATAAATCAATTAAGTATATGAAAACAAACTATTATTTTACACTATTATTATTGTTGACTTTTTTCACTGTTAATGCTCAGATGAGTGATTTAGCAAAAATCATGGGAGATAAAGAGCTGATGAGTAGAAGTAATATTTATAACACTGATGATTCATTTTATGGTTTACTCTTAGTTTATAAAGGAGATAAGGTAGATAAAAAACATAGACGTTATGAATACCTAATTTTAGACAAAAACCTTAATAAAGTTGCTAAAAAAGAGTTTATAAATTATAAAAATGCAGTTAGCTTTTATGCAAGTAAAATTATTGATAATAAAATTTTACTAAAAATTACTTATAATCAAATACATAACATTGAAAAAGCAGGTTTAAGGCTAAGAACTTATCGAAAAATTGATTTGAGTAATAATACAATCTCAAAAGAATTTCTTTTTGCAGAAAATAAACCGCTATTATTAGATTGGAATGCTGATAAAGATGTTATTGAGCGTTTGATCACAACACCTAGACTGAATTCCCTTATACCTATTAAAACAAATAGCACTCTTGGTTTTTTAGCAGCAGAATTCTCCAATGTGAGAACTAAGAAAAGAATACCAAATTACCAAATACATAATATAAAGTTTTTTGATAATGATAATAATTTGGTATGGACATATTCCTATAATAAAAATGCTACAAAAAATGCTTATAGTAAATGGAGAAATATATACACATTTGGAGATGAGGTCATTTTGAAATTTTATAACGAAAATCAAAAACATGTCAAAGGAATTACTATTGTCGGGATAGATCTAAAAAATGGAAAGCAAACATTTAAATATGTTTTGGATAATAAAAATTCAGAATTAACACATTATGTTGGGGAAATTGAAAAATACGGAGATAAGATCTATATAACAGGGCTTTATTATCCAAAACACTATCGTTATAATTTTGTAAAAAAGCTTGGTCTTTATAGAGTTACACTTGATAGTTTAGGAAAAAAAATATCAAAAAAATATATACCTTGGAAAACGTTTTCAAATCAACTCGAAATTGATAAATATGCAAAAATTGACAAAGGTTATCGTCTGGATGATATCGATTACTTTATTTTCAAAGATGGAAGTGTTAGTTTTTTATCTGAAAAATTCAGAGCGGAACAAGACCTTATTTTTCATACGCCTTCAAGAACATCAGATATGGTGTTGATGAATATGGATAAAGACTTTAAAGCAATAGATGCTATAACGATTAAGAAATCAAAATCTAATAATAGTTATGATTATTTATTTGCTCAATATATAAAAGACAATACAGGTTGTGTATTTTTCTATAAAAATTTCAAAAGAGATAAAGAAAAAAAGGATAAAGTAGGCGTTTTAGGAATTAATAAATACATCAATTCAAAATATTCTTACGAAGAAATTCCAATTTATTCTAAGAAGGATAATTATATGATTGATCCCATACCAGCCAAAGAAGGCCATATTCTGCTTAGAGAATATAATGAAGATGATAAATATGACCAACTACGTCTAGAAAAACTTAACTACTAATATGCGCCATATTACATTACTTCTTTGCTTTGCTATGGCTCAACTATATGCTCAAGAGAATTATGCATTGGATACTATTGACCAACAAGAATTGCAAAAATATGTAGCACAATATCATCAGTCCAATGAAGCGCTGATGCGTACAATAAAGAATACTTACCCAAAAAAAATAGCCAAACAATTAAACGAAAATTTCAAGAATTTTGGAGCAGAATTTGAGGCAAGTATTTTGGCAGGTGATTTTATATTTGATAAACGATTTTTGGATATGGCAAATGCTATTTTGGATGAGTTCAAATTAAAAAATCCAAATATTCCAAAAAACATTACTGTTTTAATCTCGAAAGACCCAAGTCTTAATGCTTATTGCTTGCCAGATGGTACTTTTGTGCTTAATGTAGGGCTTTTCTATTGGTTAGAAAATAAAGATCAAATAGCAGGAGTAATGGCGCATGAGCTCTCTCATAAGTTATTAGAACACAGTGTAAAAGGTCAAGTGAAACAAATCCGAGATGCCTATTCTGATAAACGAAAAAAACAAGTTAAAGCATTAAAAAAAACACGTTTTAACCGAAGTAAAAGGGCATTCAATCTCTATAAAAGTTTGTTGTATACAACTAGCGAAAATCGAAGAAAAAGAGAAATAGAAGCAGATTCTCTAGGCTTTCTTATGTTGCGTCATACAAAATATAATACTTTTGAGCTGATAAAGACATTCAAACTTGCAAAAGTCTATGATACTATTAGACCTAAAGATTTGAAAAAAGAGATTTATCCTAAGGTATTTGATTTGCCCAATCAAAAATTTAATCCTAAATGGTTGAAATGTGAAGATTTCTCGACTTATGATTACGATTTATATAAAGAAGATTTCGACAAAGACTCCCTAGCTTCGCATCCAGAATTAATGATACGTATTAATAAAATAAAAAAAACATTTAAACTGCAAAATGTAGAAAGTAATGAAACACAGCCTAGTGAAGATTTTTTGGAGCTGCAAAAATTAGCAGATTACAATTTTATTCCTAATCTCATGCATTTTGAAAATATTGGGGCGAGTATCTATTTATGCTTAAAACAGATACAAGAAGGTAATGATGAACAATATTATAAAAAATTATTAGGAGAAAATTTCAAAATAATACTTGAAGGAAGAAAGAAATATCAACTCAATCGCTATTTAGAGCGTGTGAAACCAAACAAACAATCACAAAGTTACATTCAATTCCTAAATTTTATGTGGAATCTGAGTTTGCCAGAAATTGAAAATATTACAAATTACTATACTAAAAAATAGAAGTCTAGTATCTTAAGTCTGTCTTAAGTCTTTAATCGGTGACTACTCACTATTTTTTAACATTATAATCAAGCGGGTGATTTTTGAAATCGTCTGCTTTTTTGATATTATCCGTTTTGCATTTTTGTTTTAGCAATTTGACATCTTGATTCCAACCATTACCATTCCAAAAGGCTAGCCCTTTGAAATCACGTACTTTATAAAGTGATTTTTCTCCATAACAAGTGCCTAAATATACATAATCATATGCATTTTCTTTTGCCCAATTGATTACGCTATACATCATCCATTTCCCCAAAGCATATTTAGGATATTCAAGACTGAAAAAAGCAAACCAGTAGTGGAGTGTATTCCCTTCGGTAATAGCTATAACATAACCTAGCGTTTTCGCTTTGCTGTAAAAATGAAATATTTTCTGAATACTCTTTGCATTCAAAATATAGGATAAACGGTCTCTTGTTATCGCATTAGAAAACCGTTGCGAAGCATAATCAAAACAAAAATCTTCAAATTCGCTTGTTTTTTCAAATATATTATAGTCCAAAACTTCTAAAGTAATGTCTAATTCTGCTATTTTTCGCGCGACACGTCTATTTTCTGATGAAGCATTAAACCGTTCCAATTCAACACGGAGGCTGCGAGCCATATAAAAAACTTCTTCTTGAAGCGTGATGTCATTACTATAAGGAAGGAAACCAGCTTCATAAATAGTTGGCAACTCATTTTGAGATTCTTTAATGCAATAGTTAGCATAATTAAAGGTATAGGTGCTATAATCTACTAAACTCTCAGACTTGAATATTTTCATTATTTATTATATAAAGTGTCATACAAAGATATAAATAAGCAAAAAAAAACACGCTATATATAGCGTGTTTTTAATATTAAGTTAAAATCTTAGTTTACAGATTTACTTAAATCAGATCCAGCTTTGAATTTTACTACATTTTTAGCAGCAATTTTGATTGTAGCTCCTGTTTGAGGATTTCTACCATCTCTTGCAGCTCTTTTAGATACTGACCAAGATCCAAAACCTACTAAAGATACTCTACCACCTTTTTTTAATGTTTTTTCAACATTTCCTATTAAAGATTCTAAAGCACTTTTTGCTGCTGCTTTTGTAATTCCAGCATCAGCTGCCATTGCGTCGATTAATTCTGATTTGTTCATAATTTAATTATTTAAGTGTTAATTGTTATTTATACTGCTGCAAATATATATGCAATCTCTTACTACGCAAGGGATTCAGTAAAAAATATAATCAAATTGTTAATAAGTCAGTTGATTTGTTAATAAAGTTAACTATTTTTAGAAAAAATTAACATAATACTAGCATTAATAGTACTTACAGCGCAAGTTCTATAGTACTAGAAGATAATCCATTTAATAAGTCTTGAATAGGCATTTTTCGTTTCCCTGCCAATTGTACTTCATCCAGTTGTATAAAACCATTTTTAACAGCAACTTTCAACGTTTTCTTGGTTCGTAATAAAGTTCCAATTTCTTCATTATGTATTGTAACTTCTTTAGATGCTTTATAAATTTTAAATTTCAATGTTTTATCTGCTACATTTAATATCGTCCAAGATGTAGGGTAGGGGCTTAATCCTCGTATATGATTATAAATAGCTGTAACATCTGTATGCCAATCTATTTTACAATTTTCAGGGTATAATTTTGGGGCTGGTTTTGAATCCGGTTTTGATTTTTGCGAAATAGTTTGAACAGTTCCTTTTGCTATTAGTGTAACTGTTTTTACAACCAAGTTAGCACCAATTACCATTAAATTATCATGTAAATCACCTGCTGTATCAGCATCTTTAATCGTTACAGATTCTTGCAATATGATATTTCCTGTATCGATAGCTTCATCAATAAAAAATGTGGTTACACCAGATTTTTTCTCACCATTGATAATTGCCCAATTAATAGGTGCTGCACCACGATAATCTGGAAGTAAAGATGCGTGAAGATTAAATGTTCCCATTTTTGGCATTGCCCAAACAGCTTTTGGTAGCATTCTAAAAGCCACTACTATTTGTAAATCCGCTTTATATGAGGCTAATGTTTCCAAAAAAATTTCATTTTTAAGGTTCTTTGGTTGTAGTATCGGTATATTGTGTTCCAATGCATATTTTTTTACAGCAGATTGGTGTATTTTTTTACCACGCCCTGCGGGTTTATCTACTGCAGTAATTACGGCAACTATATTTTGACCCGATTCAATCAGTTTATTCAAAATACCTACAGCAAAATCTGGAGTTCCCATAAAAATGATACGTGGTGTTTTAACTTTGTGCTTTGTCATTGGTTTTATATTTATACTTTCAAAATGCAAAAGTAATTAAATTATTTACTACATTTGAGAACTAACTAAAAAACTAAAAATTTACACCTTGGAAATGACATTAGCGAATGCTTATTATGTTTTAAAACGTCTTTTACCACATCAACCATTATAGCTCGTATTAACTATGAACCAAAAACAAGTATTAGCAGGTCTTATTCTTATTGGAGGAAAAAGTAAACGCATGGGTTCTGACAAAGCTTTCCTTAAATACTATGACAAAACCCAATTAGAACTTACAAAAGAGTTACTAACAAACTTGTTACCTGTTAATAAAGTTTATTATAGTATTAATAATGAGCAAGATGAATTAGAGAACAGTATTATAGATAAGTACCCAGATTTAGGACCTTTTGGAGCTATTTTGTCAGCTTTTGAATACAATCCGAACTGTGCTTATTTGGTAATGGCTATTGATATGCCTTTTGTGACACCTACTTTAATTAAAAAACTAATCACTAATCGTGATACAAGTAAATTTGCGACAGTAGTACAAGGTAAGAATACAGATTATCCAGAACCATTATTGAGTATTTGGGAACCAAAAGCATTTCCTATTTTGAAAGCACAGTTTAAAGCAAAACAATACAAATTAACTAAAATATTGAAAGACAACACAATAAAACATTTACTTGTAGACGAATTTGTTATTCAAAATATTAACACCTTAGAAAACTACAAGAAAGTAAAGAAAAATTTATCAAAAAAATGATTTTTTAACAAATTTTGACTATTTTTCACATTTGAAATAATTTAAAATTAACAAGTATGAAATTAGCATTACATTGGCGCATTATGATTGGAATTGTTTTGGGTATTTTATTTGGACTATCTATGACTCAAAATGCACACGGTCAATTTGTAATAGATTGGATAAAACCATTTGGTGACATCTTTACAAAAATGCTTAAATTAATAGCTGTTCCTTTGATAATTGCTTCATTGATTAAAGGCATATCAGACCTTAAAGATTTTGCTAAGTTTAAAGAAATGGGCTTGCGTACAGTGGTATTGTATATTATTACTACTGTATTTGCTATCACCATTGGTCTTGTTGCCGTTAATACGGTAAAACCTGGAGAAGGAATTTCGCAACAGACAAAAGAAAAGTTAGAGAAGAAATATTCAAATTCAGAAAGTATCAAGGATAAAATTAAAAATGCAAAAACGCAGAAAAAAGCAGGTCCACTGAAATTTATGGTTGATATGGTTCCTGATAACGCCTTAAAAGCAATGAGTGATAATAAATTAATGCTTCAGGTTATATTTTTTACAATTATGCTTGGTATTAGCCTTTTACTAATAAAAGAGGAACAAGCTAGACCGCTCAAAGAGTTTTTTGACTCCTTAAATGAGGTCATACTCAAAATGGTAGATTTAATAATGCTTACAGCACCATATGCTGTGTTTGCCTTATTATCCACAGTTATTGTTTCTGCCGAAGATGGTGATTTAATTGTTGCTTTGGGTAAATATGCCTTTACCGTTGTTGGTGGTTTGCTTATTATGATTGTTTTTTACATGCTTATTGTATCAATATATTTAAAGAAAAATCCAATTTGGTTTTTGAAACAGCTTGCGCCAGCACAACTATTAGCGTTTTCTACCAGCTCAAGTGCAGCAACACTACCTGTTACTATGGAACGTGTAGAAGAACATATTGGTGTTGACCAAGAGGTGGCTAGTTTTGTGCTTCCTGTTGGTGCTACGGTCAATATGGATGGAACAAGTCTATACCAAGCTGTAGCAGCTGTATTTATTATGCAAGTACTTTGGCCAGAAGGTAATACATTCTCAAATCAAATGCTTATTATTTTAACGGCATTATTAGCTTCTATTGGCTCTGCAGCTGTTCCTGGAGCAGGTATGGTGATGCTTGTAGTTGTGCTTGATGCTATTGGTTTTCCTGAGGCACAAGTGCCAATTGCTTTGGCATTAATTATTGCAGTAGATAGACCTTTGGATATGTGTCGTACGGTCATAAATGTTACTGGAGATGCTACAGTTGCTTCTGTTGTAGCCAAATCATTGGATAAATTTGGAAACCCTCAAGTGAAAAACTGGAATGATAATCTATAATAACTAAGCAAATCAATTAGAATGTATCCTTGAGAGAGGGAGTAGGAGCAGTAGGTGTTTGTCTTACTAAATGTCCATAAAATTTAATTTAATAAAGGAAAAAAATGCCTACTAAAACACTCGAATACTCAAGTTCTATTTATCAAGAGAGTTTAAAACTAAGAGAAAAACTTTCTATCTATAATAAAAATGATATTGAAATTATAAAAAAAGAGGAAGAACATCAAGCTTTAATTTTAGAGTTATCACAAAAGAGAGTTCTTTTATTAGATATTGATAAATTAATAAAACATAAAGATAAAAACATTAGACGAGAAGCTTACTTGATTGCCTTGGAATCTAAAGATAGAGAAATATGTAAAAAAGTTATTAAATCTCATTATAAAATAAGCAAAAAACGAGATGGAAGTCATTCTCCTTTACCTCTTTCATTTCTTACTTTGGAAGCTTTTGATATTTTTATTGAAGAGTTTACCATAATTAGAAAAGAACATAAAGAAAAATATTTTTCTTTAACTCCTATAGTTAAATACTTAGCTGCAAATCAATATGATAAATATTTAGATTTTTTTATGAACTTAGACTTTTTTACTTTAGATGAACAAGATGAAATACTGTATGAATTGGGACATTTAGAGAAATTCTCTTCTGTTATAAATCAAGAATATCAAAAGAAGCATTCTTTTTTTGAAGAGTGTAATCATTTTAAAACATCTATACCTTTATTATTATCTAAAAATGAAGATATTGGTTTAAAATTACTAAGAGAAGAGAAATGTATAAATTATCTTTATGAAGTTCAACCTTTATTACATTATTTTGGAGACAAAAAGGATGTTGAACTAATTTTAAATTTTTTTAAATCTAAAGAATCAAAAGAATATCCACATATTTTATTTGAACAGATTAAATCATTAAAAGGAGGAGGAGGAAATTATGCTTATGTAGATGTTTTCTTTGAAATGATAGGGAATATAGATGTTTTAGTCACTTTAGCAATTTGTGAGCAGTTTGTTTATTATGCAAAATTAAAAGAAGAAGATGAAGAGTATGACACTTATTGGGAGATTTCAAATGCTTTAAATGATGCAGCTTACTCAACAGATGAGGAGATAAAGAAAAACCTTTCAGATGAAGAGAAAAAGCTTATTGATCCTATATACATAAAAAAGTTTTGGAAAGAAATTTTTGAAAAGAATAAAAATATTATTCATAGAAATGAACGTATAAGTTTATCAGAAGAAAATAAGCTATACTCTCTAAATTCATTATTGGATAATGTACTTTATGATACACAAGTTAAAGGGCTTAATGACCCGCTAGCTGCTGAATTAAAATATTTAATCATATATACTGGTAAACATTTACCTTTAGATGAGGCTGGATATTACAAAAAACTAAAAGAACATGTTAATCAATGGGAGGAATATATTAAAGAAAATAAAAAGAATTTAGAAGATGGTAGATGGTGGCGATATGGTAGATATGTGGATGAAGAGTATCAATCTTAGAATCTACCGTTCATTCCATTCAAAATAGGGGATGCTTCAGACTTTAAAGTGATGATAGAGAATATAAATGATACCTACATCCCTCTAGGTGGAACACTAGAGTGTGACTATAACCTCTCAAAGTCTTTTAAAGTCTCCCATATGCAACAAGACTACTACGACTTTAAAGCACCAAGCTTGGACTACTCTTAATATAGGCATTTTTCTTGTGCACTGTATATAAATTTCATCAGGATTAATTGCAAAGAAGTATAATAATTACTAACTTGCTACCCTTAATTTTTATTAACCTAAAATAATTTATATATGAAATTAAATAAGTTCTTATTCATGTTATTGTTTTTGCCCATGCTATCTATTGCTCAGCAACTTACAGTTACAGGAACAGTTACAGATGATGCCGGAGTTGCAATTCCGGGTGCTGCTGTAGTTGTTAAAGGTACAAGTAATGGTACCATAACCGATTTTGATGGCCATTATGCCCTCTCAGCAAAAAAAGGAGACATCTTAGAAGCTTCTTTTGCTGGAAATAGTGTTGAAGCTACCGTAACAGGCGCTACAGTAGATATGCAAATTGTAGCAAACCAAATTGATGAAGTAGTGGTTACGTCTATGGGGCGTGAAGCAAAACAAAAATCATTGGGTTATGCTGTGCAACAAGTAAAAGCTGCAGACATTCAAGTAGCTGGTTCCGCAAATGCACTGCAAGCTCTACAAGGTCAAGTTTCAGGTATTCGTATTCAAAAAACTTCTGGTGGAGCTGGAGGTGGTGTAGATATATTAATACGTGGTATGAGTAATTTGAACCCTGGTTCAGACAATCAACCACTTATTATTATAGACGGTACACCTATTGATAACTCTACTTTTGCAGGTGATATAGGACCAAGTTCTGGATCTAATGCCGATCGTTCTTCACAACAATTTTCTTTCTCAAATAGAGCTGTAGATATCAATCCTGATGATGTGGCTTCTTTTTCTGTACTAAAAGGTGCAGCAGCAACTGCTTTATATGGTATTCGCGCTGCAAATGGAGCAATTTTGATTACTACAAAACGTGCTAAAGGTGGTGCTGTAACAGTTAATGTATCAACAAACTACACTACTAGTAATGTTAATATGTTCCCTGAGCTAACCAAAAAATGGAGAGAAGGTCGTCATGGTGTTTCAAAAGTAACACGTGATCCTAATAATCCTAATATTACAGCTACTCCTACTTACATGTCTAGACAAGGCTACTATTTTCTAAACGGAGTTACATCTGGATTTCATAACTGGGGACCAGAATATGGTGATGATCCAACAATGACGTTTCACGATACGTTTAGAGATTTTTTTAGAACAGGAAATACAAAAGATTTCAATGTAAACATAACAGGTGGTTCTGAAAAGGCTAATGTGTATGCTTCTTTTGGTAATAGTAGAACGAAAGGTATTGTTCCTAATACAGATTATAAAAAATCATCACTTAAATTAAAAGGTAATTTTAAGATTTTTAGTAAACTATCTGCGGAAGCTCAAATTATTTATTCACAGTCTGGAGGTCAAAGCTCGACTAATGGAGACAAATCTTTAATGAGTAGTATGAGTTATTGGTCACCAACATTGGATATTAATGATTGGCAAAACCCAGACGGAACACAACGTAATTATACACACAATTCGATTGATAATTCACGCTATTTTGCTGAAATGAGTAATTTGAAATCACATGTAAATCGTACTATTTTGATAGGTAAACTATTGTATCAGCCAACTGAAAATCTAACATTTACATACCGTGCAAACACAGATGGTTATAATGACTTTAGAAACCGTTTTGTACCAGGTGATTTAGATGTTGGTTCACAAGTAAATGGTTTTGTGATTGATGATAAAGTTAATTTTAAAGGATTAAATTCAACATTATTGGCTCAATACTCATATAAACTATCATCAGATTTGAATGGTTCTATTTTATTAGGACATCAAATAGATGATACTAAAAGTACCTACTATCATAAAAGAGGTGAAGATTTAATCAACCCGTACCAAAATAGTATGTATAATACACGTGTGCAAACAGTATATGATCCTGCTGTAAAACATAAACGTATTATGGGAGCGTTCTCAGAATTGAAATTCGATTATAAAGATATGCTGTTTTTAAGTGTTACAGGGCGTAATGACTGGGCTTCTACCTTGCCAAAAGCAAATCGCTCATTCTTTTATCCTTCAGCAAGTTTATCATTTGCATTTAATGATTTAATAGCAAAAGATAGTGATAAATTTTCATTTGGAAAACTAAGAGCATCTTGGGCACAAGTAGGTTCTGTTCCTCCTCCAAATATTTTAGGAAGATACTTATATTCAAATAATGGATCATTTCCTTTTGGCTCAGCAACTAGTGGTACTTATCAAGGTGCTACAACTTATGATCCAGATATTCATGCAGTGTTATCCACTACAAAAGAATTTGGTTTTGATATTCGTTTTATGGACAATAGATTCCGTTTAGACTATACCTACTATGATAGATATAGTGAAGGGCAAATTAACAATGTACCTGTATCATATTCATCAACTGCTTCATCGGTTTGGAGAAATGCTGGAGATATCCAAAATTTTGGTCACGAAGTATTGTTAAGTGCCGATATACTTAGAGGTAAAAAATTGAAATGGAATGCAACAATTAACTGGTCAACTAGCGAAGGTGTTGTACGTTCATTACCAGAAGGTTTGGATGAAGTAATTTTTGCAAGTACAGGAAATTACCCCGGTATTCAATCTAAAATTAAAGTAGGAGACCCTATTGGAGCTATTTATGGTTGGACATGGCGCTATGAAGATGGTCAATTATATCTTGGTTCAGATGGTAAACCTCGTGTTGATACATCTGAGAAAAAAATAGTTGGTAATGCCTTTCCAGAATGGATAGGTTCTATCTCCAATACTTTAAGCTATGGTAACTTTACACTTGCTGCCAATGTAGAATACAAAAAAGGTGGTGATGTATATGATTCAGGAAGACGTAACTCCATACGTGATGGCGTTGTAGCAGAAACCGATTCTCGTTACGAAACAATACATTTGGATGGTGTTACTGATGATGGATCTGGTGGATACATGCCAAATCCTGCATCAAATACATTTGTGATAGATGAAAACTACTACAGAAGTTCTTCAAGATATAATAGAGCAGCTGAAATATTAGTAAAAGATGCTTCTTGGGTAAAATTGAGAAATATCTCACTAACCTATAATATTGGAAAAGAATTCTTAAAAAGAAATAAATTAACAGCAGCATCATTATCTGTAAGCGGTTCAAACTTTGTCATTTGGACACCTTATGATCGTTTTGATCCTGAAGGAAATGACTATAGCTCAGGTTCTAATATTTATGGTTTTACAGGAAGAAATATTCCGTTGACTCAAAATATTAGTGTTGGTTTAAAAATTGGATTTTAATAAATAAAAAGATATGAAAAAATATATAAAAATAATTCTTATTTTCATAGTGTTCATTACAATATCAAGTTGTAAAGATGAATATTATGATGTAAACATTCCTAGTGATGCAACTTCTGAAGGAGAGGTGTCATTAGCAGAACTAATGCCTACTACAGCATTGTATGTAGGTAAACTTCCTTACTATACAGAATCTGATGATTTTGGTTATTATGCACAGCATATAGCTAGTAAGAATGGTGGAGCAGGAGAAGAAAATACTGACCAACATTATGAATCATCAGTAAAGAATACGTGGGAAATATTTTATCTTCATGTATTGCCTCAAACGCAGATGATGATTGAGAAGGCAACAGCAGCTAATGCTATTCACTACCGTGGTATGGCAAAAATGATGCAAGCTATTGGTATGGGTTATGTTTTAGATGCTTATGGAGACATGCCTTACTCAGAATCTGATGGAACTAACTTCACACCAGTATTTGATTCGCAAGAGTCCGTATATAATGCAATGATGGCATTACTAAATGATGCTGTTGCAGATATGAGCGCTGCAGATACCAGTGGGCAAACACCAGGAGGTGATGATATTTTCTATCAAGGAGATATGAGCAAATGGATAAAAGCAGCACACACATTGATGGCACGTAATGCAATACATTTGACCAAAGCAGGAGCTACTACAGCTGCCAATAATGCTTTAACACACTTAAACATGGGCTTTGCTGACAATGCTGATAACTTACAATTAGTATTTAATAGTAGAGTAAAAAACCCTTGGCATACTTCGGTAGTTTTAGCTGAAAACACGTCAAATAATTATACGCAACCATCTAACCAAATAATAGAGGCAATGAATGGAATTTCATTTCCTTTTAATACGGTAACTATGGATCCAAGATTACCAATATATTTTGATAATGGAGGAGCTGCTACTTACAAAGGTATTGACAATGGAGAAGGTCAAGAAGCTGATGATAATGCCTATTTTAACCCTGCTTATGTTACTTTTGATATGTCTCTACCTATTATTACCTATGCAGAAGCACAGTTTATTCGTGCAGAAGCTGAGTTTTTAGCCAATGGAGGTACAGCAACATCTACAGGAACAACTGCTGCTGGATATCAAGCGTATCAAGATGGTATTGCTGCAAGTATGGATGCTACAGGAGTTGCTGCTGCAGACAAAGCGGCTTACCTAACAGATACTTCAGTAGATGTTGGTATGGGAGCTTTGGCTCTTAAAAATATAATGCGCGAAAAATTTGTAGCAAATTGGTTAAACCCAGAATCATATAATGATGAAAGACGTTATGATTTTTCTACAAACGCATTTGTAGATTTAGCACAGCCTGCTTTTGTTAATCCAGATAATGGAGGGCAATGGGTAAGACGTGCTTCATATCCTGCAACAGAACAAGAGCGAAACCCTACGAATTGGGCAGCTGCAGAACAAGCAATTACAGTACCAGTTTGGTGGGATCTGTAATATAGTTTAAAAACTGTTATAAAAACAAAAAGCAAGCCGAATGGCTTGCTTTTTTTATACTATATTTTTAGTGTATTTTGGATGTCGTGAGAAAAGTATTGTAAGACAATACTGTTTTATTATCCTTATACCTTTTACTTCGCTTGTCCTACACCAATTAATCGGTCGTAATCTTGACCAAACTCTCGATAATATACCAATAGTAAATAATTATTTTCTGTTTGATAATGCGAGCCTGTAATATCCGTTCTATCCAATGTATTATTGGAAACACTAACATAGTTATAATTATAAAAACCTTGTTTTAATAACATCGTACATTCGTATTGTTTGGTTTGCGAATTGTATTGCATTGCGTTTCCTTGATTCAAAGCATAATCATTAAAAGCACCATAAACAAAAACGGTTTCATTAGGGTTAATATCGCCCTTAGCCAAACTAAAATGCACATAAATATATTCTGCTTCAATAGTTACATCATCAGTAGTAGAAGATGTAATTTTGAAACCACCATCAATATCAGGGAAATACGTGTAAGGCTGATTTTTTCGTTCCATATTAGCATAGAGATAATGATGATACATACCTGCATCATCTTGCCTTACATGGGCTATATAGTTAGTATTAAGTTGATAATCTTTATTTTCAAAATAATAAAATTCATTTCCTGCTTTAAAATCAAGTATAGGCATATTTTGGTATAATAATTGATTCTCACGCACAAAGAGGGGCTTTATATTTTCGCGTAATGTTGACCAATCATTATTTTGCATTACACTCAGTTTTATACGATCCATAGGATTGGTCATTTTGAACCCTTGATAATTTATCACAACATTTACATTTTGATCCTCAAACAATTGTCTATTAGAGCGTTTTATAGCTCCTCCAACGATAATGCGGTCTTCATAAAGCATAAAACGTCTTGAAAATATTGGATTTTCTTCATTATCTTCCTCAAAAACAGTAACACTGTAATTTCCACTTTTTGTCAATGTAGTCATATCATTAGGCAGTTCTAAAGTATAATGCACATACGATTGAATGGTGTTGTAGGAATAATCATATTGATAGATTTCATCGCTTACAAAACCTGTAATATATTCCGAATCAAATAGGGTAGTGGCTGTCCAGTCACTATTATAATAATTGATTTTGTAATAATACACTTTTTCGTCTTTGGCTAAATCATCAAAAGATAAATGTATTTTAGTACCAAGTTTAGTCACGAGTACCTTATCAGGATCATTGTTTTCATTGAGAATGATTGTTTTGATAGTAGCTGGAGGAACAATAGCTTTAAAAACATCTTGAGCTTGACTATACACAGCATGTATAAATAAAAATACTATTAAGGATTTTATTTTCATTGTCTTTATTTTTTGATAAAAATACAAAATCCATACCAAGAAACAATTAAATTAATAAATATTTAATGAAAGTGGTAATTATTATAAAAATATGTGATTTTTGTTACAAACTAATTAATTTCTTATTAAATTTGCATTGTTTAATTATTTAAATAATCTAATCAATATATTATGTCAAAAGACATTCGAATTAAAAAAGGATTGAATATCAATCTTTATGGCGAAGCTGCTCAGGAAGTAGCTGATGCACCAAAGTCGAAAATCTTTACCATAAATCCTCCTGAATTTTTAGGAGTTACCCCAAAACTTCTTGTTAAAGAAGGTGCTAACGTGCTTGCTGGTGAAGCTTTGTTTTACAACAAAGACAATGATCGTATGCAGTTTGTATCTCCTGTAAGTGGTGTGGTAACAGAGATTGTACGTGGAGAAAGACGAAAAGTACTGAGCATCATGATTGAAGCTTCAACTACTATATCGTATAAAGATTTTGGAACAACAGATGTAAAATCTGCATCAAAAGAAACGATAATTGAAAAATTATTGACAAGTGGTGCTTGGGCATTTTTCAATCAAAAACCTTATGAAATCATTGCTAATCCAAATGAAACGCCGCGAGATATCTTTATCTCAGGCTTTGATTCCGCTCCATTAGCACAAGATTATGCATACACACTTAAAGATGATGCTAAAGCCATTCAAAGAGCTGTAGATGCATTAGCAAAACTTACCAGTGGCATTGTATATTTAGGTGTTCAAGCTGGTATTGCTTCTGTTTTTGATAAAATAGAAAATGTAACTCGTTTCAAAGTTTCTGGTGTTCATCCTGCAGGGAATGTTGGTGTTCAAATCAATAACGTTAGCCCAATTAATAAAGGAGAACGTATTTGGACAATAAAACCCGCAGATTTGGTAATAATAGGTAAAGTGCTATCTGAAGGTAAATTTATAGCGAATAGAACTATTGCACTTGTAGGTTCAGAAGTGAAAAACCCTAAATATTACAAAACTATGATAGGAGCAGACTTATCTCAATTAATTGCGGATAATGTTTCTAATGATAATGTACGTATTATTTCTGGTAATGCTTTAACAGGCTCTAATATTACGGATAGTAAGGTGCTCTCTTATACAGACAATACCGTTACTGTTCTTCCAGAAGGAAATAATTATCGTTTCTTTGGGTGGATGCCTTGGCTAACAGGGAATAAACGTTTCTCTATGTCAAGAACAAATTTATCATTCTTAATGCCTAAGAAAAAGTATGTTTTGGATACCAATTTAAATGGTGAAGAGCGTGCATTGGTAGTAACAGGAGAAATGGAAAAAGTTATCCCAATGGATATTTTTCCGATGCAACTTATCAAAGCGATATTGGTCAAAGATATAGACAAAATGGAAGCTTTAGGTATCTACGAAGTAGCTCCCGAAGATTTTGCACTCGTAGATTTTACAAATACATCAAAACTAGAAGCACAAGATATTGTGCGCTATGGCTTAGATATAATGGTTAAAGAAGTAGGATAATGGGATTAAGAAAAATATTAGACAACTATAAAGTACACTTTGAAAAAGGTGGAAAATTTGAAAAATTCAAACCCGCATTTGCAGGGATTGATACATTTTTGTTTGTGCCAAATCACACCACAAAACGTGGGGCACATATACGTGATGTCATAGATTTAAAACGTTTGATGATTATTGTAGTGTTTGCACTTATTCCAGCTACATTATTTGGAATATGGAATATTGGAAACCAACATTTTTCGCAATTATCAGGCAGTGATATGTCATTTATGAACTTATTTCTTTATGGAGCAATGAAGTTTATCCCAATGGTGATAGTTTCTTATGCTGTAGGATTAGGAATAGAGTTTTATTACGCTATAAAAAGAGGTCACGATGTTAATGAGGGCTATCTAGTATCAGGGATATTGATTCCGTTGATTATGCCTGTAGATTTACCATTATGGATGCTTGCTGTTGCTGTTGTTTTTGCAGTGATAATAGGTAAAGAAGTATTTGGAGGAACAGGAATGAATATTATGAATCCTGCATTGTTAGCGCGTGCTTTTGCATTTTTTGCATATCCTTCATTTATGTCAGGAACCAAAGTATGGGTAGCAGAGGGCTTGCATAATGATGCCATATCTGGAGAAACTATCTTAGGAAAACTAGCTGAAGGTCATGCTGTAGATAAAATCTACAGTACATATGATATGTTTATGGGGTGGATTCCTGGTTCAGTAGGAGAGACCTCAGTATTAATGATTGGTATTGGTGCATTAATGTTGCTCATATCTGGTGTTGCAAGTTGGCGAATAATCTTTTCTGCAATATTAGGTGGTGCGTTTATGGCATTTGTATTCAATACTTTTGCAGTAGATGGTAACCAATTAATGGCAATGCCTTGGTATCAACATTTATTAGTAGGAGGGTTTGCTTTTGGTATTGTTTTTATGGCTACAGATCCAGTTTCTGCAGCACAGACAACAAAAGGAAAATGGATTTATGGATTCCTAATTGGAGTATTTGCCATTATGATACGCGTATTTAATGCAGCGTATCCAGAGGGTGTGATGCTTGCTATCTTATTATTGAATGTTTTTGCGCCAACTATAGATTATTTTGTAGTTCAAAGCAATATCAAATCAAGAAAAAAACGATGGGAAAACGCTAAAAAAGCATAGTTATGAATAAAAATAGTAATACATATACATTAAGCTTTGCTGCGATATTAGTAACTTTTGTTGCTGCAGTATTAGCGTTTATATTCCTAAGTACAAAAGATAAGTACGAAGCGAATAAGAAGAATGAAAAAATGCAGAAAATATTGGCTACAATCGGCGTTGATGTTGATAGAAGTCAAGCAGCTGCATCTTTTGAACAATACATCAAAAAGCAGGTTACTGTAAAAACTGATGGAACTGTTGTTGATGGTGTTAATACCTTTGATATTAACCTAAAACGAGAATTGAAAAAAGCAACTAAAGATCAAGTACTTCCTTTGTTTATAGCTAATAAAGATGGACATACATACTATGTTATACCAATGTATGGCGCAGGGTTATGGGATGCTATTTGGGGGTATATTGCCCTTAAAGAAGATGGCAATACCATAGCAGGTATTAACTTTGATCATAAAGGAGAAACACCAGGGTTAGGAGCTCAAATAACCGAAGCTTGGTTTCAAAAACAATATCAAGGCAAGCAAATTTTGAAAGATGCAAAAGCTGAACCTTCAGCAAACAATTTTGTATCTGTTGTAACCGTAAAAGGAGGGACGCCAGCGAGTAATATGCACGGCGTAGATGCTATTTCTGGTAGTACCAAAACCTCTGATGGTGTTACAGCAATGCTTAAAGAACGTTTAGTACGTTATTTGCCTTATTTTAAATCTATTAAAAAATAATTATTATGGCAGAAAAAGAAGGACTTTTGTCTAAACGTAATTTACAATTACTAAAAGACCCATTAAACGATAACAACCCAATTAGTGTACAAGTATTGGGTATCTGTTCTGCACTAGCAGTAACAGTACAGCTTAAACCTGCTATAGTTATGGCTATATCGGTAACAGCTGTAGTAGCATTGAGCAACGTCATCATCTCATTGATGCGTAATTTAATACCTGATAGAATCCGTATCATCGTTCAACTAGTGGTAGTTGCAGCTTTGGTAATTATTGTTGATTTAATCTTGAAAGCCTATGCTTTTGATATTAGTAAAGAGCTATCAGTGTTTGTAGGACTTATTATTACCAACTGTATTGTTATGGGACGACTCGAAGCCTTTGCTTTAGCAAATGGCCCTTGGCGTTCATTCCTAGATGGTATTGGTAATGGCCTTGGATATGGATTGATACTTATAGTAGTAGCATTCTTTAGAGAATTACTCGGTTCAGGGAAATTAATGGGCTTTGAAATACTTGGTCATAAAGGGAAAACACTTGCAGACTCAACAGGTTTATACAGCTTTGGCTATGAAAATAATGGATTTATGCTCTTAGCACCTATGGCTTTGATAGTTGTAGGAATCTATATTTGGGTACAACGTACGTACAACACTAAATTAATTGAAAATTAAGACACAGCTATGGATTTATTAAACTTATTTATAAAAAGTATATTTATAGACAATATGGTT
>JALSVQ010000008.1 GCA_027073495.1 Flavobacteriaceae bacterium
CACTGCACGAACATCTTTATTTTTCGAGTAAAAATTCATTGGAAAAAGTAAAGCAATTAGGAAATAAAATTAAAAATTTAAATGGCGTTTTTACACCTGTATTTCATAATTATTCTTTGAGTAATGAACCCCGATTTGCGCGTGCTAAAGAAGTCTTTACACAAACCTTAAACTATTTTAAATAATGTCAATAAAACACTTATTTTTTGATTTAGACCATACACTTTGGGATTTTGATAAAAATTCAAAACGCGCCTTGAGTCAACTTTTCAAAGCAAAAAATATATTATGTGATTTCGAAATTTTCCATCAAAACTATGAGCGTATCAACCACGCCTATTGGAAAAAAATAGAACAAGGAATGGTCACCAAAGAAGCTTTAAAATATGGGCGTTTCAAAGATGCCTTTTTGAGTATTGACTATCCAGCTGATGAAGCATTAATTAAAATGGTCGGCGATGAATATTTGAACTATCTTGCTGAGCAAACGCTGCTATTTGATGACGCTATTGAAGTGCTTAGCTATTTAAAAACAAAATATAAACTGCACATTATTTCTAATGGTTTTCAAGAAATACAAGATTATAAAATTAACAAATCGGGTTTGCTTCCGTATTTTGAACACATAGTTAATGCTGAAACAGTGGGTGTTAAGAAACCAAACCCCAAAATATATCAATACGCAGTTGATTTGGCAACTGCAAAGCCCGAAGAGTCTGTTATGATAGGTGATAATCTGGATGCTGATGTCTATGGCGCAATGCATTTTGGGATGCAGGCTATTTATTTTAATTATAAAAGTCAATCTGTTCCTAACGATGTTAAAGCTATTACTACTTTAATTGAGTTGAAAGAGGTGTTCTAACAATTAATTTGTTACTTTAGCGTTTGTAATAAAAATGATGAATAGAATGAAATTTAAAATCACAACATTGGTTCTTACGCTTGTTTTTACAAGTGTATTTTTTTAGTGTTACCGTACGCTTGATTTTGATCAAGCTGAACTAACAGCAAAACCAGTTATAGACGCCGATATAGCATATTTTACACTGCAAGCAAATCATTTAATAGATCCTGTAACCAATACGGAACGTACTGTGGCTTCTGATACCACGCGTGTAGAAATATTTGATAATAATGATGTGCGTAACCAGTTGACGCGTGTAGATTTTCATATTAAAATGAAAAATGAATTTCAACGTAAATTTGCAGTATCTGTTCGTTTTTTAGATGAAAACTATAGCGCAACACATACTATTAATCTCAATATAGATAAAGCAACCATGGTGAGTGGTAATTTGTTGCCTGTATATTTAAATCATGATGAGCAACTTGATACATCATCTGCAGTTGCTGCTTTTAAACAAACCCGTTTTGCTATTATAGATGTAACATTGTTGCCCGATGCATCGGGTGTAAACCCAATTGTTTTGGGAGATACAGCAGCTTTCAGTTTTCAATCAGCGGGAACCTTTTATTTTGACTTAGGACTATAATACAATGATAAAAAATAAACTTCATATTTTCTTTTTGCTAGTTAGCATAACTGCTTTTGCCCAGCATAAACAGTTATTATATAATTTTAGCGAAATACCACAATCGCAGTTGCTAAACCCAGCAACAGAATTACCGTATCGTTTGCACGTAGGTATTCCTGCGCTTTCTGGTATTTATGCTTCGTATGGGGCGAATAATTTTGCCTTGGAAGATTTATTTATTGCAGATAATATACCTTTTGAAACTAAGATGAATAGCTTATTAGCACGTACTGCTAATACAGATTATATAAGTGTCAATCAGCAAATAGAATTATTAAATATTGGTTTTGCCAAAGACGATGAAACCTATTTTTCTATGGGTTGGTACGAAGAGTTTGATTACATTTCATACATGCCAAAAGATTTATTAGATTTGATTTATTACGGAAATCATCCCGATGCAAATCGTGTTTTTAAAGCATCTGATTTGAATTTTAAAATGGAATTACTTGGCGTACTTCATTTTGGTATCACCAAACATTTAAGCGACCGTTTTACTATTGGAGGACGTTTTAAAATATACTCAAGTGTTTTGAATGTTAATTCTACACATAATGAAGGTGAGTTTACTACTGTAGTAGGTAATAACAATATTTACCAACATATTTTATCAAATGCAGATATCAATATAAAAACAGCAGGTTTTGGTGACGAAGCGCCAAATGTTGGTAGCTTTTTATTAGGAGGAAGCAAAGGCTTAGGTGTTGATTTTGGCTTCACTTGGCATCCAGAAGAACAATGGACAGTGACTGGAAGCATGCAAGATTTGGGTATGATTTTTAATAAAAAAGATAGTAAACAATTTTATCTAAAAGGCTCTTATACTTTTGAAGGTTTTGATTTGCTATACCCAGGGACTTCAGCCAATGATTACTGGCAAGAAGTGAATGATGAAATTGACGAACGAATAGATAATGATGAAAATGATGCTGGTTATACCACTTGGCGTTCTACAAAAATCTATTCATCTATAGGCTATAGTTTTGGAAAGGAAAAAAGCAAGGTGTGTAACTGCGGGTCAAGTAGTGGTGATTATACCAGTGAAGTTGGTTTTCAAACCTATACTATTTTCAGACCAAAACGCCCTCAGTATGCTTTGACAGCTTACGTTAAACATACATTTGCAAATTTCTTAACTGCTAAAGTTGCTTATACTTACGATGAATATTCTCCTGCTAATCTAGGTTTGGGTTTAGCTATGAAAATTGGCGGTGTAAATCTATATGCTACTATGGATAATATGTTAGGATTACAAGATTTAACCAGATCAAAAGGAGTGGCAGTTATGTTCGGAATTAATGTTGCTTTGAAGAAAAAAGAACTGTATTAATAAATGTGAATTTCATTTATATAAATGATAGATTTCTTTCATTAAACCTTTAATATGAATAAAAAGGAACAGCAAAAGTGTTCAATCTTTGTCTTTGTCAATAAAAGCATTAAATTTGCACCATCTTATTATAATGAATTATGAAGACGAAGATAGAAAAATTATTAGCCGAAGTACACGATTTTAAAGCCAATTCAAAAGAAGAGGTAGAAGCATTTCGTATTAAATACTTAGGAAAAAAAGGCTTATTAAATGATTTGTTTACTGAGTTTAAAACAGTAAACGCTGAATTACGAAAAGACTTAGGAAAGGCTATAAATACATTAAAAAACACAACACAAGATAAAGTATCAACACTCAAAGAACAACTTGAGGATACTGCAGAACAAACTGGTCAGTTTGGAGATTTAACACGTCCTGCTGCTGCTTTAGAAATAGGTTCTAGACATCCTATATCATTGGTAAAAAATGAAATTATTGACATTTTTAACCGTATTGGATTTACCGTTTCTGAAGGTCCAGAAATAGAAGATGATTGGCATAATTTTACAGCTTTAAACTTGCCAGAACATCATCCTGCACGTGATATGCAAGATACATTCTTTATTCAACAAAACCCTGATATTTTATTGCGTACGCATACCTCATCGGTACAAACACGCTTTATGGAAAATAACAAACCACCAATACGCACCATTTCTCCAGGTCGTGTATACCGAAATGAAGATATTTCGGCACGTGCACATTGTATATTTCATCAAGTAGAAGGGCTTTATATTGCCAAAAATGTTTCTTTTGCAGATTTAAAACAAACCATACAATACTTTACCAAAGAAATGTTTGGGAAGTCAGAAATACGATTGAGACCATCATACTTTCCGTTTACAGAGCCAAGTGCAGAAGTAGATGTATATTGGGGCTTGGAAACAGAGACCGATTACAAAATCACTAAAGGAACAGGCTGGTTAGAGATTATGGGTTGTGGTATGGTTGACCCTAACGTTCTTAAAAATATGAATATTGACCCTGAAGAATATAGCGGTTTTGCTTTTGGTATGGGTGTTGAGCGTATTGCTATGCTACGTTATCAAATAGGTGATATTCGTATGTTTTTTGAAAATGACAAACGTTTTCTATCACAATTTAAAGCTGCTTTATAATTAATTAAAGTAGCACAGAAGGCTTACTTAAAAAAATAAAAAGCCAATAATCAACAATATCCTTTTGAAATTAGTTAAAGGAAAAAAATTATAATTATGCAATTTGAATCATTAGGATTATCAAAAAATATACTTCGTGCAGTAGCTGAAAAAGGCTATACTAAAGCATCTCCCATTCAAGAAAAAGCTATTCCGCTTATACTAGAAGGTAAAGATATTTTGGCATCAGCACAAACAGGAACAGGGAAAACAGCAGGTTTTACACTGCCAATGTTACATCTGTTAGAAACACAAGAAAGTACTAAAAAAAGACACAAACCCAAAGCGCTAATACTTACACCAACACGTGAACTTGCAGCTCAGATATATGACAATATACTTGAATACAGTAAGTATTTAGACATTAAATCTACTGTAATATTTGGTGGAGTAAATCAAAAACCACAAGTGCGTGCTTTGCGCAATGGTATAGATATATTGGTAGCCACTCCTGGGCGTTTGCTCGATTTGCACAGTCAAGAAGTTTTTTCTTTTTCTGAAATTGAATTTTTAGTATTGGATGAGGCAGACCGCATGCTCGATATGGGCTTTTTGCGTGACATCAATAAAATAATGGCATTATTGCCTAAAAAACGTCAAAATTTATTATTCTCAGCTACATTCTCTAAAGAGATAAAGACTTTAGCGAGTAAGTTTTTACACAATCCTGCAATGGTAGCTGTAACACCAGAAAATTCTACTGTTGACAAAATAAAACAGCATGTAATTCGTGTTGACAAAAATAAAAAATCGGCTTTATTGATTAAGCTCATTACCGATGATAATTGGCAACAAGCATTGGTCTTTACACGTACTAAACACGGTGCAAATCGTTTGACAAAAAAACTAATAGCAAAAGGT
Organism: Flavobacteriaceae bacterium; assembly: GCA_027073495.1. Classification (GTDB taxonomy): domain Bacteria; phylum Bacteroidota; class Bacteroidia; order Flavobacteriales; family Flavobacteriaceae; genus JALSVQ01. The sequence continues at coordinate 4,929 of JALSVQ010000008.1, forward strand.
ATTTCAGCTGCTGCAATACACGGTAATAAAAGTCAAGGTGCGCGAACAAAGGCATTAGCAGGTTTCAAAGATGGTAGCATCCGCGTGATGGTAGCTACTGATATTGCTGCTAGAGGGTTGGATATACCATTACTACCTCACGTAGTCAATTTTGAATTGCCTAATATTCCAGAAGATTATGTGCATAGAATAGGACGTACAGGGCGCGCAGGTGCTGATGGTGTCGCGATGTCTTTGGTGTCTTCTGAAGAAACGGCTTATCTGCGTGATATTGAAAAATTGTTACAAGAGAAATTGCCTTATTCTGAAATTGAAGGTTTTGAAACTACAGAAGATTTTTCTAAAATTCAAAAACCACAACGTAAACCACAACAAGGGAGAAGACCTAGAAGAAATACCAATAGGAGGTAGTGAATGAGTTAAACGCTAGCTGAAAATGAATTCTAAATCAAAAAATACACAAAATCATAACCCAAGATTTTGTCTCAATTTTAATGCTTGACGTCTAGAGGTTTCTACTTCTAAGCCGTTGTTTAATTCAATTTTTAGTTTTCCGTTAAACCAAGGTGTTACTTTTTTGATACTGTTTAGATTAATGAGCTGTTGTCTATTTACTCTAAAAAATAAATCGGATGATATTTTACTTTCAATCTGATTTAATGATTTATAAATTAAAGGCTTGTTGTTGTCAAAATAAACTCTTGTATAATTGCCTACTATTTCAAATAAATCTATTTTATTAAGCTTTATCATCCAACATTTTTCGCCTTCTTTTATAAAAATTTGATCGGTTGCTGTTCGTATTTTTGTCTGATTGACTTGCGTTTTGAAACTTGCCATTACTTTAGTTATTGCTTTGGCAAAGCGTTCTGGATGAATCGGTTTTAGTAAATAATCAAAAGCATTGTATTCAAAGGATTTAATTGCGTACTCATCATAAGCTGTGGTGAAAATAACAACAGGTATTTTATCTAACATTTCTAATAACTGAAATCCGTCTTTTTCTGGCATATTGATGTCCAAAAATAGTAAATCGGGATTTTTTTTAATAATTAATTCATAGGCTTTATCAACATTTTCGGCTTCGGCAATAAGTTCAATTTCTTGATAATTTTTAAGTAATTCTTTTAATTCAGCTCTTGCTAGCCTAGAATCTTCTACTATTATGGCTGTGATTGTACTCATTTGTAATCTTTTTGTAGTTATCAAAAATACAGTATTTAAAAGATAATAAAAAGTAAAAGAACACTAAAAATTTACTATTGTCCGATAAAAGACTTTAGACCGCTTCGCTTTTAGATGTTAGACTAAAAATTAAGAGTATTTGTTTGATAATGTGTATTATTAAAATTTGAAAACTAATATGATTTATAATGTAGGTCTAAAAGCAAGGTGCTATAAATTCAACGTAAGTAAATAAAGTTGTTAAAAAGAAAGGAGCAATCATTTTGGTAAATATTAGATTAAACCGTAAAATTGCAAAGTAACTAAACATTTCAATAATGACTGTAGCAGAACGTATTCGTCAAACCATTAGAACAATTCCTGATTTTCCCAAAGAAGGAATACAATTTAAAGACATCACCCCAATTTTACAAGATCCCATTTTATCAAAAGATATAGTTGATGAGTTTGTAAAACTATTAGATGGAAAAGTAGATGCAATAGCAGGAATAGAAAGCAGAGGTTTTCTTTTTGGATTCTCACTAGCAATGCAATTGGGAGTTCCCTTTATATTAATACGTAAAAAAGGAAAGCTTCCTTATGAAACAATAAGTCATAAATACGACCTAGAATACGGCACCGCAGAAATAGAAATGCACACAGATTCCGTAAATGAGGGAATGCGTATTCATATTCACGATGATTTATTAGCAACAGGCGGAACAGCGATTGCTGCTTCGGAACTAATAAAAAAACAAGGAGGTAAAATAGCAGGCTATTCTTTCTTAGTAGAACTTGCTTTTTTAAAAGGTGCTGAAAAACTAAATACATATTCAAACCAGACAGCTAGTTTGGTGAAATACTAACTCAATATTATTTTTTTAATAAGTTTTAAACCTATTGTCTTACAACGAAGCGATCTTAGTTTTTCAGGATATTAGTAATTTTGCAAAGGTATTTTTATCATTGCAACGACCGTATTATCTTTTTCTGATAATGAAAACGTGGCTTTATCTTTAAAAAGTAAAAATAACCTTTTCTTTATATTTTCTAACCCTATTTTTGTTGAGTTTGTATTGCTAATTAGTTTACCAGAATTACAAACACGTATAATTAATTGGTTCTCTTTTTTAAGTATTTCTAACAAAATTAAACCGCCATTTGGTAAATTAGAAACTCCGTGTTTTACTGCGTTTTCTATCAACATTTGTATGAGCATTGGAGGAATTTCTATGTTTAACAAACTTGTATCAATGTATTCTTTATATTCAAGCCTGTTTTCTAATTGAATTTTACTCAAAGCTATGTAATTTTCTACCATTTCTAGTTCTTCATTAATCGGAATTTTATGGAGTTGGTTTTTGGTTAATGAATAACGTAACATATCAGATAAACGGGTAATCATTTCACGAGATTTAGTTACATCTTCGAGCATCAAAGCACGAATATTGTTTAAAGAATTGAACATGAAATGCGGATTTATTTGCCCAATTAACATATTTAACTGCGATTCTTTTAAGGAATTTTCCAATTCAATGCGTTTGATTTTATTGGCTCTAAATTGTCTTGTTATTTTAATTGTTAGATAAAATAATAGCCAAAATAAAATAAATATCACGGAATTAACTAAAGTACTTACAAACGCTAAAGCACTTACTTGAACCCATTTTTTATGCACTATAAAATAGGATGCTGTACTTAAAAAAGTTAATAAAAAAAACAAAATAACACTTCCATAAAAAAGGGTTATTAAAACAATTTTAATTTCTCTTTTTTGGATTTGATTAAAATCTAACTGCTTTATTAAAAACTTTCTGATGATTAGTGTTGCAATAATTCCTGAAATAAAAAAACTAGTTGCTTCTAAAAAGATATACGTTTTTGATAAATCGGGAACACTAAAAGCTTTTCCAAAACCATTAATAACCGCTATAAAACCCCAACCTAAAACCTGGAGTAACCAAAACCAAATTTTTTTATGCTTCATCACCAAAACGTTGTTTGATTGCTCTTTCTGTCAATACTAGCAGTATAAGAATAAAAGTAATTAGCATTGCAAAACCAATAAATGAGCCTGTTTTTTCACTTACTTCAAAAATTAAGCCTAATGAAGAAAACCCTATCAGCCCAATACCGCCTAACAGCATTATTTTACTAGAATATAGTTGTGCGAAATCCCATTGTTTTTGATTTTTCATAGATGATGATGTTCTATAACCGTACAACATATTTATCTTTTTTGGTGGAAATTTAGAGGTAATTAAACCAGCAATTATAAAACCAATTCCAGCAATAAAAGGCATTCCAAAAAGCGAGTTGTTTAAGTCCATTTTAGTGTTTTTTTATTTGTGTGTTGATTATGTTAATTACTTTATCTACTTCGTTAGAACCAACTAAAAAGGTTTTACTAGTGGTTTTATTGTTTATTAGTACAGCATTTCCTAGACTAACATTCCAAAGCCAACCTTTTGGTGTTAACCTGATGCCAATACCAGCATACCAAGGAATTTTATAGTTTTCTATGCTTTTGATGTCGTTTATTTTTATCGATTTTTTAAGTAAACCAATTCCAAAAATAGCTTCTATTTTTTCATTATCTATAATGATAGTTAGCTTATAAAAAAACAGGATTACCACAATAAAAACCAGCATTAAAATACTATATGGTAGTAAAGGTAAAGGCTTATTACCAGTTTGATAGACATATCCATAAGTTAGAAAAACCATAACGATTAATAAAATAGCATTAAGAAAAATTACGTATTGTGTCTTTTTATAAATTGTTTTCATAATTTTTAGTTTTAATTATTGCACAAAGATACTTGTATAATGCTGTAAATTTACTAAAAATAGGATAAGTGGTTATTTAACTCTGTAAACGGTTTAAATAATGCTATTCTTTTACCTTTGCTTCTTGCATCAAACCATTTTTAAATAAATAATCTGCGGTCTGAAAATAAGAAATGGTTTCTTTTTTGAAAATAGGATCAGTTGGTATGAGTTCTAAGAGATTGTCTTTTTTGTCCCAACGATAAAAATGACCTGTTTTAACCGTTCCAAGTATGAATATTTTGTCTTGTTTTAGTAAGCCTAATTTTTGATAATTTCCTACCAAAGCACGTGGTTCATCAGGGGTCATTTTCAGAATATTTTTACCATAAAATCGGTTGGTGTACTCCCAGTTAAAAACACCAAACAGTGTAGGGAAAACATCTATTTGTGAAGCTAATGTAT
>JALSVQ010000009.1 GCA_027073495.1 Flavobacteriaceae bacterium
TGTGCAACTCTTCTTCAAGATACAGCAATTTCTCACGCTCACTTTGTAGCATTTTGCTTACAGGTATGCCTGTCCATTTGGCTACAACCTCTGCAACATCTTCTCGAGTTACTTCTTCTTTAACAAGAGCATTTTCTTTGATTCTTGCAAACTCGTCTTGCAAACGCACTAATTTTTCTTCTAATGCTTTTAAACGACCATAGCGAATTTCGGCTACTAGTCCATAATTGCCATCACGTTCTGCTTGATCGGCTTCGAGTTTGGCTTGTTCTATTTCGTTTTTTGCTGTATTAATTTCGTCTAATAAATCTTTTTCACGCTTCCACTTGGCATAAATACTATCGCGTTGGTTTTTGAGATTAGCCAATTCCTCTTGCAAGACATCCAATTTCTTTTTGTCTTTCTCACGTTTAATGGCTTCTATCTCTATTTCTATTTGCATAATGCGTCTATCCAAAACATCTAATTCTTCAGGTTTTGAATTGATTTCCATACGCAATTTTGCAGCTGCTTCATCCATTAAATCAATGGCTTTGTCTGGCAAGAAACGATCGGAAATATAACGCTGTGATAATTCTACCGCAGCAATTACAGCGCCATCGGTTATCAATACTTTGTGATGCGATTCATATTTATCTTTAATACCGCGTAATATGGATATTGCCGATTCGGTATCGGGTTCATCCACTTGTACTTTTTGGAAACGTCTTTCTAAGGCTTTATCTTTTTCAAAATATTTTTGATACTCATCTAGTGTTGTTGCGCCAATAGCACGCAGTTCACCACGCGCCAAAGCAGGTTTCAAGATATTAGCAGCATCCATTGCACCTTGACCGCCACCAGCACCTACAAGGGTGTGAATTTCATCAATAAACAAGATAATGCTTCCTGCAGCACCTTGCACTTCTTTGACTACAGCTTTAAGGCGTTCTTCAAACTCCCCTTTGTATTTTGCTCCTGCTATCAAAGCGCCCATATCTAAAGAATAGATTGTTTTTCCTTTGATATTTTCGGGCACATCGCCTTTGATAATTCGGTGTGCCAAACCTTCTACTATAGCTGTTTTACCCGTTCCTGGTTCGCCTATCAACATCGGATTATTTTTGGTTCGTCTGGAAAGAATCTGCAACATACGGCGTATCTCATCATTACGACCAATCACTGGATCGAGCTTGCCACTTTGTGCCAATTCGTTCAAGTTTTTGGCATATTTATTAAGTGAATTGTAAGTTTCTTCAGCACTTTGTGAAGTCACACGGTTTCCTTTACGCAATTCTTGAATAGCAGCTTCTAAAGTAGCTTTGCTCACGCCGTTATCTTTAAACAAACGTGCTACGGCATCTTTTTGAGCAAACATTGCTAAAAGTAAATGCTCTAATGAAACGTATTCATCTTGCATTTTTTTAGCCAGATTACTTGCTTCGAGTAATGTAGTATTGGTGGTTTTGGATAGCATCATTTCGCCTCCAGTTACCTTTGGATACGCACGCACTATATTTTCTAAGGTATCTTTGAATACATTGGTATTAATACCTAATTTGCTCAATATAAAAGGCAATACGTTCTCATCTACTTCAAAAATAGCTTTGAGCAGGTGTCCGTTTTCTATTTGCTGTTGCCCATAGCCTTGCACAATCTCTTGGGCTTTTTGTATGGATTCTTGGGCTTTTATGGTATAATTATTAAAATTCATATTTATATTTTTTTATGTTATTTCTATCTTTTTCTTGATTAATTGCAAGGCTTAGACCATTTTTATTAAAACGACAAAATGACTGTAAAAGCTTATAAATACTGACTTTTCGTCTTATTTTAATTAAAATAAATGCCATTTTTACATAATTAACTATTAAAAAATTATATCACAAAAAATTGAATGAAATTATTTTCAGTGTAAATACTGCTGTTTTTTTTTGCATATCTTTACACATCAAATTATTCTAGTTATGAAAAAATATCAACTACTGTTTTTAGTATTATGCATTACACAATTCAACTTTGCACAAACAGAAATCAAACTCAATGTGGCGTCTATAATGATTAATCAACAAGAAATAAGCGTAGAACAACAAATTTCTCCTTATTTTAGTGCAGAACTTGCAGGTAATTTTCGCTATGGGAAACGCAACGGTTTCTTAAACGATTTTGATGGACAAGACTTCAAACCCAAACAAAGCGGAAGTGCTGTTCGCTTAGCTATTAAGTTTTATTTTAAGCCAGAAAGACAAATAGGCATGTACACAGGAGCATATATAAGAAATGCCTCTTACAAGTTCAAAGACGGGAATAATCTAAAGAACTATTACACTAAAAAAAGTGCTTTTGGATTAATTTTTGGTAATAAAATACACATTACTGAAAATGCTGTTTTTGATATTAATCTCGGCTATGGAAAATATTTTAATTATGAAAGAGAGCGCTATACTTACAGTGCTGATACACCACGTCCAGCGCAATATGATAACATGGATTTATTTTATAGTATATCTTTTGGCTATCGTTTTAATTAATATTACATTTCAGTTTTAATAAATCTAACAAAACAATAAATGGGAATATTCAAAACGCTATTTGGCGCTAATAATAAAAACAGTGAAAAACAAGAAAAAAAACAACTGCCTTGGAAACGTTTGACCAAAATAGAACAACTTGATTTCTTAATAAAAGAGTCCAAAACAAAACCTGTGCTTATCTTCAAACATAGTACGCGTTGCGGTATCAGCAAAATGGTTTTTCGTAATTTTGAAAGCCAATTCAATGGTGAAAATTTCGCACTTTATTACCTTGATTTATTAGCATACAAAGCGCTCTCTGACGAAGTAGGATTTCGGTTTCAAGTACTCCATCAATCTCCACAGATTATCATTCTAAAAGATGGGAATACTATTGCCAATGCCTCACATTACGGCATTAATGAATTAGATTATGCTACAATTGGATGATTTGAAGATGTATTAATATATTACTTTCAAAATAGTTCAATTTGAAGATAAGTTCTCACTTTCAACTTTTTACTTTCAACTCATAACTAATCTACATTCTTATATTAAAAAAAATACTGGACTGGTTTTTTTTATGTCTTAGCAATAGTAATTATTATAATTAAATCTAATGACGTAAATCTAACAATGAAAAGATTGTTACAATTCATTATAAACCTGTCCTTCTAGCAATGTCCCAACAGTTTCTCTTTTACGAATGAGCTTACAAACACCATCAACGCATAGTACTTCTGCTGGACGCAAGCGCGAGTTATAGTTAGACGCCATGCTAAAAGCATAAGCACCTGCATTTTGAAAAGCCAACACATCACCAGTTTTAGTTGGAGGTAATAAACGGTCTTTAGCAAAAGTATCAGCCTCACAAATATAGCCAACAACATCATAATATGTATTTGGAGTCTCGTCAATACTGTAATTAATGATATGATGATAAGCATCATAAAACATCGGGCGTTGCAACATATTAAAACCTGCATCTACAAAAACAAACTGCTTCTCATCGGTTTTTTTGACAGTACTAACAGTAGTAAGAAATTGCCCTGACTCACTGACTAAAAATTTACCAGGCTCAATAATAAGCTGTAAATCGCGACCATATTCTTGGCAAAACAAGCTAAAACGTGTGGTTAATTTATCCGCTAAATGTTCAATGTTTGTTGCTTTATCAGCTGCTTTATATTTCACTTTAAATCCTGATCCAAAATCTAAAAATTGCAAATCATTAAAGTTTTTTGCGATTTGAAAAAGTACTTCGGCTGCATCTAGAAATGCTTGTTCATTTCCGATATCGGAACCTGTATGCAAATGTAAACCGTCAATTTTGAGTTTATTATCATTAACCAAAGCTTTAATTTCAGCTAATTGAGATAGCGGAACACCAAATTTTGAATCTTTGTGCCCTACAGCTATTTTTTCGTTTCCTCCTGCTTTTACATTAGGTTTTATACGAATAGCAAGTGGTTTATCACTATATTTTGTGGCATAAACTTGGATTTGCTCCAAATTATCTAAAGTAATATGCACACCAAGTGTTATTGCTGCTTCAATTTCGGAAAAAGGCACACCATTTGGAGTAAAAGAAATGGCTTTTACTTCAAAACCTGCAAGCATGGCTAATTTGATTTCGCTTAAAGAGACTGCATCAACTTTGGATCCTAACTGCTTCATCAATTGCAAAATAGCAACACTACTTAATGCTTTCATTGCATAATTAATACGCACATTTCTCCAAGAAGAGAAGGCTTTATTTAGTGCTACAAACTGCTTTTTGATACAATCTCCATCATAAACATATAGTGGTGAATCGTATTTTTTGATTAATGCAATATAATCTATCATATCCTAAAAAGTATTATCAATTTCATTGTCAAAAGCAAATGTAAGTATAAACTTTCAAATGATTTTTCTTTTTAATTATAATTTATTAAAAATAATTGTATTTTTGTAACACAAATTTTGAGATAAATAATTATGAATTTACACGAATATCAAGGAAAAGAGTTATTAGCTAGTTTTGGCGTACGTATTCAGCGCGGAATAGTTGCTGATACTCCAGAACAAGCTGTAGCAGCAGCAAAACAATTATCAGAAGAAACGGGCACAAGCTGGTGGGTTATCAAAGCACAAGTACACGCAGGTGGTCGTGGAAAAGGTGGTGGCGTAAAATTGGCCAAATCACTAGACGAAGTAAAAGAAATAGCAAGCCAAATCATTGGTATGCACCTTGTAACACCACAAACATCTGCAGCAGGAAAACTTGTCAACCAAGTCCTTATAGCAGAAGATGTGTATTATCCTGGTGAGTCCGAAACTTCAGAGTTTTATATGTCTGTACTTATGAACCGTGTTTCTGGACGCAATATGATAATGTATTCTACCGAAGGTGGGATGGATATTGAAACTGTGGCAGAAAAAACACCACATCTTATATTTACAGAAGAAATAGATCCTACAGTTGGTCTTTTACCTTTTCAAATGCGGAGAATAGCATTCAATTTAGGCTTATCTGGGCTAGCATTCAAAGAGATGACAAAATTTGTTAACTCATTGTACACTGCTTATGTTAAATCGGATGCTTCACTTTTTGAAATAAACCCTGTACTGAAAACTTCTGATAACAAAATACTTGCAGTAGATTCTAAAGTTTCTCTTGATGAGAGTGCTTTGTATCGTCATAAAGATTTAGCTGCATTGCGTGATACCCGCGAAGAAAATGCAATAGAAGTAGAAGCTAAAGAAGCTGGACTAAACTACGTTGACCTTGATGGTAATGTAGGCTGTATGGTAAATGGTGCTGGTCTTGCTATGGCAACTATGGATTTAATAAAAATGGCTGGTGGAGAGCCTGCTAACTTCCTTGATGTAGGTGGTACTGCAGATGCAGAACGCGTAGAAAAAGGATTCCGTATTATCCTCAAAGACAAAAATGTAGCAGCTATACTAGTTAATATATTTGGAGGTATTGTACGTTGTGATCGTGTAGCTCAAGGTATTGTTGATGCATTCAACAATATGGGCGATGATTTTAATGTACCATTAATAGTACGTTTGCAAGGAACAAATGCTAAAGAAGCAAAAGAATTGATGGATAACAGTGGCATCAAAGTACACTCGGTAACAGAGTTTCAAGAAGCTGCTGACAAAGTAAAAGAAGTAATGGCGCACTAGTCATTTACTACCTTTATAAATAATTAAACCCAGTTTCAATGAGATTCTGGGTTTTTTGTTATATTTGTTTAAAAATAAAACACCAATGAACACTAACGAAATAGAAACTTTTTTAAAAAATAAAGCAGCACGCCAAGCTGTTTTGGAAGAACGTTTTAAGCAATTAGAAGAACTCGACGTTTCATTATTTAGCTCTAAAATTGGACGTTTTTTTGGAACTACATACTTTTATATCAAACGCTTTATTACACTTATACTCGGATTGGGAAGTGTCATCGTAGGCATTATCCTAATGCTAAACTACAATGTGTTTGTAGATGATACAAAATATAATAATGAAGTAACTGCTGGTTATAAATATCAATATCAAGTAGCAACAGGCAATTCTGTCAAAGGATCTATAACTACACATTTTAATGAACAAGATGATTACAAAATCAATCAGTTTATAAAAAATATAGATACTGCAGTAGTGCAAACAGCCAAAGAAAAACGTGCTAAAGACTTTAAAATAATTGGATTAATACTCTTTATTAGCGGATTATTTATGCTTTATATCAGTAGAATGGTGAAACAAATACGCATTCGAAACTCCAAAATAGCTAAAGCTGAAACGCTTACACAAGAAATCATAAAGGCATATAGCAAAACCATAACAGAAGAAGCCAAAGAGCTTACTTTATTTAAAGAATTAATAAAAAATCAGCAAAACAATGTATAACATCCCAAAATTAAAACATAAAGATAGTAGCAATTTTTTTTTACTTGCAGGTCCTTGCGCTATAGAAGGCGAAACTATGGCATTGCGCATAGCAGAACATATTGTCAAACTAAGTGAGCAATACAAAATACCTTATATTTTCAAAGGAAGTTTTAAAAAAGCGAATCGCTCACGTTTAGATAGTTTTACAGGAATTGGTGATGAAAAAGCATTAAAAATACTCCGTAAAGTAGGCGAAACATTTGATATACCAACTGTAACTGATATTCACAAAGAAAGTGATGCAGCTCTAGCGGCACAATACGTAGATGTATTACAGATTCCTGCTTTTTTGGCACGCCAAACCGATTTGCTCATTGCTGCTGCCAAAACAGGCAAGGTGGTCAATATCAAAAAAGGACAGTTTATGAGTCCTGAAGCAATGCAGTTTGCTGCTAATAAAGTAAAACAAAGTGGCAATGAGCAAGTATGGCTAACCGACCGAGGAACAATGTTTGGCTATCAAGATATGATTGTTGATTTTCGTGGTATCCCAGAAATGCGCAAACACGCTCCTGTTGTACTTGACATTACACATTCATTACAACGCCCTAATCAGTCTAGTGGTGTTACAGGTGGGCAACCAGAACTGATAGAAACCATAGCACGAGCAGGAATAGCAACGGGAGTAGATGGCATCTTTTTAGAAACTCATTTTAACCCTGCAGCAGCAAAATCTGATGGTGCGAACATGCTTCATCTCGATCATTTAGAAGGCTTATTAAAAAATTTAACAGCTATTAGACAAACTATCAATTCACTTTAATTGTTACGGTATTTCTTACATAAACTCACCTATGCGTTCCTTACCTTGTTCGGAGTAGTGTCGCTTGTTTTTGTATTATTTAATGGACTTGGTGATCCTGCGCGTATGATGCTCGATCAAAATGCTAGCGCAACTCAAGTGGCGCAAGTAAAGCACAAATATGGCTTTGACCAACCGCTGCTGAAACAATACGTGTATTACCTTAATGATTTAAGTCCGCTGTCCGTACACAGTAAAACCAAAACTGATTTCACCGCTATAAACAAGCGGTTTAAAGTTGTAAAACTATTGAATACCAAACAAAACACTATTGTTTTGAAAGCGCCATATTTAAGAGTTTCGTATTTCAAACAAGGCAAAAAAGTAAGCAGTATCATTGGAGAAACATTGCCCAATACTGCTATTTTGGCTATACTCTCCATCAGCATTGCTATTGTGCTTGGTGTTTTAATGGGTATTTTTTCGGCTTTATACAAAGATAGTTTTTTGGATAAAACCATTGCTTTGGTCAGTACTATCGGTATGAGTATTCCCTCTTTTTTTGCTGCAATAGTATTTGCTTGGTTTTTTGGTTTTGTATTGCACAAATATACAGGCCTTAATATGACAGGTAGTCGTTATGAAGTAGATGATTTTGGCGAAGGTATTTTTGTACAATGGAAAAATCTAATACTTCCTGCCGTTGTTTTAGGTATTCGGCCATTGGCAGTAATTATACAATTAATGCGCAACAGCTTGCTTGAAGTGCTCGATCAAGATTACATACGAACCGCTAAAGCAAAAGGCTTATCACAATATCAAATTATCAGAAAACACGCCTTAAAAAACGCAATGAACCCTGTTGTTACTGCTATATCAGGATGGTTTGCTTCCCTCCTAGCTGGTGCCGTTTTTGTAGAGTATATTTTTGGATGGAATGGCTTAGGAAAAGAAATAGTCAATGCACTGAATCAATCCGATCTTCCTGTTATAATGGGAGCTGTTTTGGTTATTGCTAGTCTTTTTGTAGTAATCAACATTTTACTTGATTTGGTTTATGCTTGGCTAGACCCTAAGGTGAAACTTTATGAATGAAAGTGAAAAGTGATAAATGAAAAGTGGAAAATGGAAAATGGAAATGAAAAATAATTAATAGATACTATTTTGAAAATACCTTATGAACCTATACTATTTGGAATACAATTAAATATTCATTTAATATTAGAATATCTAGCCTTTTTTTTAGCATATCGCTATTATATATATTTAAGAAAAAACACTACAGATAGTATAAAATCTTCCAATAGATTATCTATTATATTGGGTGCTGCCATTGGCGCATTTATAGGCTCGCGATTAGTAGGTTTTTTTGAAAATCCGCATATCGATAATTACAATTTAAAATTACTGATTAGCATTTTTAATAATAAAACCATTATGGGTGGTTTGTTTGGTGGCTTAATTGGCGTAGAACTTGCCAAAAAATTAATCGGTGAAAAAAAATCTTCTGGAGATTTATTTACGTATCCCATAATGCTAGGCATATTTATTGGTCGAATTGGTTGTTTTTTGTCTGGAGTAAATGAATTTACTTATGGAACTAAAACGACTTTGTCTACAGGAATGGATTTAGGTGATGGTGTATTAAGACATCCTATAGCATTATATGAATTAGTCTTTTTAACCTTATTAGCACTATTTTTAAAAAAAATTCAGAAAAATAAAACGTTACAAAATGGCGAGCTCTTTAAATATTTTATGATAAGCTATTTCAGTTTCCGATTTCTAATAGAATTCATTAAACCAAATACTTTTTTTGTATTAGGATTAAGTAGTATTCAACTATTATGCGTACTTTGTATCATCTTTTACAGTAAAACAATATACAACCTTATAAAACAATAAAAATGCCAACACGAAAATATACCTATTACGATTATACTTTAAGTCTATGTCCTGAATGTTTAAAACGAATTGATGCCAAAATTGTATTTCAAGATGAGAAAGTTTATATGCTCAAAAGATGTCCAGAACATGGAAATTCTAAAGTATTGATTGCAGATGATATCCCTTATTACAAAAATATTCGCAACTATAATAAGCCTTCGG
>JALSVQ010000010.1 GCA_027073495.1 Flavobacteriaceae bacterium
CGTTTCGAGTGGTTTTTTTTTTTTAAACTACTTTTGCGACAGTTTAACTATTATTCATTAATCAATCAACAACAAAAAAAATGAAAAAATTTCAAATTGCATTTTTATTAACTATTTTTTCGTTCTTAGCAGCTAGTGCTCAGGTAACTACAGCTTCTGTAAACGGAACAGTTTATGACGATCAAGGGCAACCTTTGCCAGGAGCCAATGTAGTGGTGCTTCACGTACCTTCTGGTTCAGTATCTGGTACTGTAACGCAAGACAACGGGCGTTACAATGTAGCCAATCTACGTATTGGAGGTCCTTACAAAATCACAATATCTTATATCGGTTTTACCGATAATGTTAAAGATGTTGCGAATCTTACTATCGGTCAAAAATTACGTAACAACGTAACAATGACTACGGATGCACAAGAACTTGAAGGTGTAGTAATAACTGACTCTAAGTCATCAGTTATTAACTCTGATAGAACAGGTGCTTCTACAAGTATTAACCGTGCGCAAATCGAAAATATGCCTACGATTTCACGCTCAACTAAAGATTTAACACGTCTTACGCCTTCTTCTGACGGAAATTCATTTGGAGGTCGTAACAACAAAATGAACAACTTTTCTTTAGACGGTTCTATCTTTAATAATCCTTTTGGATTGGATGCAGCTACACCAGGAAGTCAAACTAATGCGTCGCCAGTATCTTTAGATGCTATTGATCAAATTCAAGTAGATATAGCACCTTATGATGTTACTATGGCTGGTTTTACAGGAGCTTCTATTAATGCTGTGACAAAATCTGGTACTAATGAATTTCACGGTACATTATTTGGTTTTGGACGTAATCAAGACTTAACAGGTACTAAAGTAGCAGGAGAAGATGTGTTCAAAGCTAAACTAGAGCATATGCAAGCTGGTTTTTCTTTGGGAGGACCAATCATCAAAGACAAAGTGTTTTTCTTTGTAAATGCAGAAATAGAAAGACGTTCTGACTTAGCTACAGCATTTTTAGCAAATAGAGGCGAACCTGTAGCAGGACGAATCTCACGTGTATCAGCAGCAGATATGCAAACAGTATCTGACTTATTGAAAACAAGATTTGGTTATGATACCGGTGCTTTCGAAAACTTTACACACCGTACAGACAACCAAAAAGCAATTGCTAAATTAGATTTTAACTTAAGCAAAAATCATAAATTAACATTAACAGGAAACTGGTTGGATGCTACTCGTGATAAGTTGGCACATCCTTCAGCTATAGGTCGTAGAGGTCCAGACCAAACGACTCTTCAGTTTGAAAACTCAGGGTATTCAATCAATAACAAAATATATTCAGGTATATTAGAATTAAAATCTAGCTTTTCTAATAAATACTCAAATAACTTACAAGTAGGTTATACGGCATTTAGAGATTCAAGAACTCCAAAATCTACACCATTTCCAGTATTGAACATCAATAAAGATGGTGTACGTTATATAGTAGCTGGTCACGAACCATTCTCTATTAGTAATAGATTGAATCAAGATGTATTGCAGTTTACAAACAACTTTAATATATATAGTGGAGAACATACGTATACTGTAGGTGTTTCTTGGGAGAAATTTATGTTTGATAATTCATTCAATTTAGGTAC
Source organism: Flavobacteriaceae bacterium (assembly GCA_027073495.1). GTDB lineage: Bacteria > Bacteroidota > Bacteroidia > Flavobacteriales > Flavobacteriaceae > JALSVQ01. The sequence goes on from JALSVQ010000010.1 coordinate 1,628, forward strand.
TTATGAACCATTTGGTGTTCCTTACCCAGGAGGTACTTTTGGTCCTGGATTTAACAGTGTTACAGATTTTGTAAATTTTGTAAATGCAGGAAATATGGATCCTATAGTAGCACATGCACAAGCTGCTTTTGATGCTAATGGTGGAGCAGACGGTACTTTGGGAGAAGGATGGGCACTTGCAGAAACAAATGTAGGTCAATTTGCACTTTATGCACAAGACGAATGGGCTGTTAATGACAATTTTACATTGACTTATGGTATCCGTATGGATAAACCATTGTATTTTGATACAGCTACAAAAGCACAAGAAAATATTGATCGTAATTTTGATTACCGTCCAGATATAGTTTGGTACGATGAAAATAACAACCCTACGCACTTAGAGCAAACTACAATGCCAACTTCTAAACCGTTGTTCTCTCCAAGAATGGGCTTTAACTGGGATATGAAAGGTGATCAAACAACACAACTTCGTGGGGGTGCAGGGTTATTCTCTGGTCGTTTCCCATTTGTATGGTTAGGTAACCAAATAGCAAATCCAAACTGGTATTTCTACACAACTACTAGTCCAAACTTTAGATTCCCACAGGTATTTAGAGCAAACGTAGGATTAGACAAAAAATTAAATGGAGGTGTAACTGTTTCTATGGATGTTGTTTATACAAAAGATAAACATGCTATGATGGTACGTCAGTATGGACTTCGTACGCCAAGTGGTACACTTAATGGTGTTGATAATAGACCAATTTATATCGATGGAGATCGTTCTGTACATCCAGATTTTGGTTTTCCTGTTAATGCGTATGTATTTACCAATACAGACTTAGGACAATCATTTAATTTCTCTGCTCAAGCAACTAAAAGTTTCAAAAATGGTTCTGTAATGCTTGCGTATGACTTCTTAGATTCTCAAGATGCAAGTTCAATACCTGCAGAAATATCTTCTGATGCCTTTGCTCG
>JALSVQ010000011.1 GCA_027073495.1 Flavobacteriaceae bacterium
TATGGAAACTTAAATATTTTAAAGATGTAAACCTTTATGTTACCAAAGTAGATGGAGATTTAATAGATTTAGAACTTTATGTAGCCGAACTTCCAAAACTGACAGAAGCAAAAATCAAAGGCTTAAAAAAACAGAAATCAAAAGATTTACTTAAAGAAGCTGGAGTAAAAAAAGGAAAAATGCTTACCGAAAATCTTTTGGTAACCACACAAAACTATATCGAAAAGAAATATATTGAAAAAGGCTTCTTAAAAGCCAATGTTACTACTAAAGTTATTGCTGATGCTGATTCTGTAGTAAAAAATGGTGCTAAAATAATAGTAAATCTTGATAAAGGGAAACGTATTAAAATAAAGAATATAAATATTCACGGTGTTGAAAAAATGCCACTTAAAAAAATACGCAAAGCATTTAAAAACACCAAAGAAAAAAAATTCTATCATTTGAAATCATCGAAGTATGTTAAAGATAAATACAAAGAAGATCTAGCCAAAATGATAGATAAATTTAAAGAAAATGGTTTTAGAGATGCACGTGTATTAAATGATTCTATTACTTATAATGATGACAATACCATTAACGTAGATTTATTTCTTGAAGAAGGACGTAAATATTATTTTGGTGATGTAAAATTCACAGGAAATGGTGTGTATTCAGACAATCAGTTAAACCGTATTCTGCACATTAAACGTGGTGATGTTTACAACGGTGTACTTTTAGAAAAAAGAATAAGCGACAATACAAGTCCAGATGCTAATGACGTTACCAATTTATACCAAAACTCGGGATATCTATTTTCTCAAGTTAATACCATAGAAACAGGTGTAAAGAAAGATACCATAGATTTTGAAATACGTATTCACGAAGGAGAACCAGCACGATTTGACCGTGTAACCGTAAAAGGAAATACGCAAACCAATGACCATGTAATCTATAGAAATATACGTACAAGACCTAATGCGTTATACAAAAAATCAGATATTATCCGTACCATTCGTGAGCTTGGACAAGTAGGATTCTTTGATGCAGAGCACATCAAACCAAATATAAAAAATGCCAATCCAGCAACAGGAACAGTAGATGTAGAATATGAAGTTGCTGAAAAAGGTTCAAGTCAAGTGGAACTCTCAGGAGGTTATGGCGGAACAGGCTTTATTGGGACACTTGCTTTATCATTCAATAATTTTTCGCTTAAAAATATCTTTAATAAAAAAGCATATCATCCTGTACCGTTAGGAGATGGGCAACGTATTTCACTGCGTTTGCAAGCAAGTACAAACTACAGTGTATCTAGTTTTTCGTTTTCAGAACCTTGGTTAGGTGGTAAAAAACCAATTAATTTTTCTGTATCATACTCACATACAGCACAGTTTAGGTATGATGGAGTAACAAAAACCAAATTTAAAGATCAAAAATTTGCTGTAGATGCAGTAAGTGTTGGTATAGCAAAACGTTTAAAATGGCCAGATGATTATTTTACTATTTCGCACAGTTTAACATTTCAAAAATATAATCTAAAAAATTATAATATAGGACTATTTACCTTTGGAGATGGGTATTCAAACAATTTTAACTATACCTTAGGAATATCTCGTGATGATACGTATACAAATCCTGTTTATCCAATGGGAGGTTCTAAATTTGGTTTTAGCCTAAAACTGACACCACCGCATACCGCATTAGGGAAAACAGATTTCAGCACGATACGTACAGACCCAGAATATACAACTGCCAATGGAGACCCAATAATAGCAAAAATAGACCAAAAAAGATTTGCTTGGTTAGAGTATTATAAGCTGAAACTAAATGGCGAATGGTACACCAATGTGTTTGATAAATTTGTAATCAAATCTTCTTTTGATTTTGGTTTCTTAGGTGCGTACAACAAAGATAGAGGTGTGATACCATTTGAACGTTTTCAACTTGGAGGAAGCGGACTTAACGGTGGCTACAATCTAGCAAGTGCAGAAAATATAGCGATGAGAGGTTACCCAGACCAATCATTATCTTCAAACACTGGAGGTACGGTTTACAATAAATTTTCTATGGAAATGCGTTATCCATTAACTTTGAAACCACAATCTAGTATTTATGCCTTAGCCTTTATGGAAGGAGGAGCAGCTTATAATGATTTTAATTCTTATAATCCGTTTCAACTGTATCGTTCTGCAGGAGCAGGAGTACGCATATTTATGCCAATGTTTGGACTCTTAGGTATTGATTTTGGTTATGGTTTAGATCCTCTTGCTACAGACAAAGCACAAGGTAAAACATCTCATGGATGGGAGACCCATTTTATACTAGGAAAACAATTTTAAAATTTTTGGCACGATATTTTCTATTAACTAAACACAAGCAACAATTATGAAAAAAGTTCTTTTACTTACAGTATTATTAAGCTTGTCAATACTGACTCAAGCACAGAAAAGCACACGTATAGCTTATATAGATATGGAGTACATTTTAGAAAATGTTTCTGAATATCAAAAAGCACAAGCACAACTTGAAGCTACGGTTTCTAAATGGATAGCTACAGCTCAAGAAAAACAAGTTGCTATAGATGCTTTGAAATCTAATTTGGATAAAGAACGTATTTTGCTTACGCCTGAATTAATTGCAGATCGTGAAGCAGATATAAAAGTACTCGAAGATGAATTATACCAATTTCAACAAGAAAAATTTGGCGCAGAAGGATTGATGATAAAACGCAAGCAAGAATTGATAAAGCCCATACAAGATCAAGTTTTTGATGTGGTACAATTGATACGTAAAGCTAAGAAATATGATTATGTTTTTGATAAATCTAGTAAAGAGATAATGATGATATCTGCTAATGATAAATTAGATATCAGTGATCAAGTATTACGAAGATTGAAAAGTGACGAAAAGCGCGCAGATATAAAGCGTAAACGTAAGAAGAAATCAAAAAAAAGTAAAGCAAATAAAGCGCCAACAGAAGCACAACAAAAAAATATAGAAGCGCGTAATAAAACATTAGAAACTCGAAAAAAAGCATTAGAAGCTAAAAAAGCAGCAGCTTTAAAAGCGCGTGAAGCGCGCATACAAAAAGCAAAAGAAGCGCGAGAGAAAAAAATAAAAGAACGTGAAGAACGTCTTAAAAAGAATAAAAAATAAACAAGAATAGAAATTATTAATTAAACAAGTAAGAAAATGAAACAAATTAAATTATTAGTAGTAGCGGTAGCATTATTTTTCACAGCAGGATATGCTCAAGCACAAGAAATAGCTCATATTAATGTATCAGAATTGGTACAAGCTATGCCAGCAATGAAATCAGCACAAGCTGAATTGAAAAAACTGGGTGAAACTTATGATGCAGACTTCAAAAGAAGAATGACAGCATTGCAAACAAAAGTAGCAAGATACAATAAAGAATCTACTACAGTATCTGCAGAAGTGAACGCTACAAGACGTCAAGAAGTAGAAAGTGAGCAAGCAAGTATTCAACAGTCTGCTCAAACTGCTCAAGCAGAAATGGGTAAGAAACAACAAGCATTACTTGCTGCCATAGAAGCAGATGTAAAAAAAGCTATAGAAGCTGTTGCAGCAGAAAAAGGCTACAAATATGTTTTGGACGCATCAGTTGGAGGAAGCGTACTAGTAGCAAAAGGTAAAGATATAATGAGCGAAGTAAAAGCAAAATTAGGAATCTAAACCAAATTAGATAATTTTATAAAAAGGATTGATAATTAATTATCAATCCTTTTTTGTTTTCAAATAACTTAAAAAACTATAGTGTTTTCTGTTTTTTAGATAGTTTAGATTACGTTCATTACTATAGGCTTCGCGTTCAAAAGAAATGTTTTGATACGCAATAAAACGATTTTTGTATTGTATAAAACGTAATAAATATTCTAAACCATACCAAATAAAAAAGAAGATGACGAGTAATTCTTTTTGCTGTTTGAGGTGAATACGCTCATGATTGATAAGAGCTTCATTGCCCAAATGTTTTTTGTGACGTAAAAAAATAAATGGCCAAATAGCCAAACCTACAAAACGTTTAGGTATAATAAATTTAGAAATTCGAATCATCTATTTGATATATTTAATAAAATTAACACTTATTATGGCAATAAGTATTATTTAATTAGTTTTTTTACTAAATTTGCATAAACAAACCGACTCAAACCAACACACTTTTTTAATTAATAAAACAGTATGATATGAAATATGGTTTTTTATTTTTAGGTTTGCTTTTAGCCACTTCACTCCAGGCACAAACATTAACAATTGATAATCAAAATTATACTAATCAACAACTTGTTGATGAAGTTTTAGTTGTTTCTTGCACACCAATCACTAATGTGAATGCTACAGGAGATGCTACTATAAAGAGTTATGGCTATTTTCATCGAAATACAGGCTCTACCTTTCCTTTTGAGGAAGGAGTATATCTTACCACAGGTAGTTCAGAGCAAATTGTAGATCCAAATTATAGTTCTGGCATAAATGCTCCCACTATGTCGTATGGTACAACTGCCTGGGGAACTGATGCAGATATTGAAGCCGAATTGGGGAACAGTAATATGATTAATGCTACAGTGCTAGAATTTGATTTTATACCAACGGTCAGTAGTATTAGTTTTGATTATTTAATGCTTTCTGAAGAATACCATGGAGAATATCCTTGTAGCTATGCCGATGGTTTTGCATTTTTGATTAAACCAGTAGGTGCTGCAGCTTACCAAAATATTGCCGTAATACCAGCTTCTACAACGCCCGTAGCAGTTACAACTGTACATCCTACTCAAGCTGATAATGGAAATCCTTTGTCATGTGGAGCTTCAAACGCAGGTTATTTTGATAGTTATTATCCTCTAGACACCAATTTTAACGGACGAACTACAGTGTTGACTGCAACTACCGCAGTAACCCCAAACCAACAATATCATATCAAACTCGTGGTAGCAGATGCTACAGGAAATGGAAATCCAGACACATCATTTGATACTGCAATTTTTTTAAAAGCAAGAGGTTTAAATCTTGGAGCTGTAATGGTTGATTTAGGAGCTGATATTAGCATCTGCCAAGGTGAACCAAACCCTATTTTAGACGCAACAGTACCCAGTGCAACAGCACAATATCAATGGCAAGTTTTTGATACACTATCAAATAGTTATGTTGATATAGCAGGAGCTACAAACCCTACTTATGAAGTCACCAGTACCGGGTTGTATCAAATATTATTAGATGTAGATGGCTGTTTATCTGATGACCGTGCACTTGTTACTATTAGTGAGGTTCCTGTTGCTACGCAACCACAAAATTTAGAACTCTGTGACAATGATGATGATGGTTTTATGACCATAAATTTACATAATCAAGATGCTGAGATATTAAATGGTCAAGACGCTACTGTTTTTGCGGTTAATTATTTCGAAGATGCAGCACTTACTATTCCTATAGTAAATGCAAATACCTATAATAATACGACAGCCTACCAACAAACCATTTATGCTCAAGTGGTAAATAACACCAATAACACTTGTGCATCTAACATAGTAAATTTTGATTTAATTATTTATGATGCACCAAACCCTTTACCTATTTCAGATTTATTGATTTGTGATAATAATGGTAATGGCATTGAAATTTTTGATTTGACTGTTCAAAATACAAATTTATTGAATGGTTTAAATGCTGCTGATTTTACAATTACATATTACGAAGATGCGGCACTTACAATTCCAATTGTAAACCCAACCAATCATACCAATACAAATTCACCATACAATCAAACTATTTATGCTACGATAGAAAACAATATACATAGCGCCTGTACGATTACAGTACCTTTTGATTTAATTGTATCTAATAATCTACCTATAGTACAGCCACCAGATTTGAGAATATGTGATGATGATGGTGATGGATTTTGGATATTTGACCTTACGGTTCAAGATAGTTTTATTTTGGCAGGATTAGATCCAAATCTATATACTATTACATATTACGAAGATGCAGCTTTAACCATTCAAATAGCTGATCCTACTGCACACCAAAACAACCCTGTAGATATACAAACAATTTATACTCAAGTTGTTAATAATGCAAGCCCAAACTGTAATACTGTTATTCAGTTTGATATTATTGTTTATATAACACCAGCTGCAACTACTCCTCCAGATATTTCAGCTTGTGATACAGATAATGATGGCTATGCTGTTTTTGACTTAACTGTAAATGATAACATAGTGCTCAATGGTCAGGATCCTGCAACTCATACGGTATACTATTACGAAGATGTAGCTCTGACGCAACAAATAACAACACCTACTGCTTATACCAATACAATAGCATATACACAAACTATTTATGTGACGGTAGCAAATACAGAATTAAACACCTGTCAATCTGTTGGCGTTAGTTTTGATTTAAATGTCTATGATTCACCATTACCAATACCAGCTTTATCAGATTTGCGTGCGTGTGATTTTGCAGCCAATGGTATCGCTACATTTGATTTGACAGTCCAAGACACTACAATCCTCAACGGTCAAGATCCAGCTGTTTATTCGGTAAATTATTTTGAAGACGCGGCATTAACAACACAAATAGCTATTCCTACAAACTATGGTAATACAACTCCAAATCTACAGACTATTTATGTAGGAGTTATGAACATGAGCAACCCAGAATGTGTAGCCTCCGCTCAATTTGATTTAATAGTTAATAATACACCTCTTATTGTACAACCAGATCCACTATTAGTGTGTGATGATGATAATGATGGAATTTGGACATTTGACCTAACTACTCAAGAAGCTATTATATTAAATAATCTTTCAAACGCAGATTATAGCGTTTCATATTATGAAGATGCTGCATTAACAAATCAAATAGTAACACCTACAAATTACACTAATACTACTGCATATAATCAAACAATCTATATTCAAGTAGTCAATAACACATTTGCTGCTTGTCAAAACACGACTACGCTTACCTTGCAAGTTTCTGATACTCCTACAGCAACTCAACCACAAGATATGGTAGTTTGTGATACTGATAATCAATTAGGTGTAGGAGTTGGTTTTTTTGATTTAACAAGTCAAGATTCAGCAATATTAAATGGACAAAATCCAGTGGTTTTTTCTGTTAATTATTATACAAACCCAGGACATACGGCATTAATAAATACTCCAACTGCATATATCAATACCACAGGAGGAGCCTCGCAAACTATATATGCACAGGTTTCAAATAATACATGTATTGCCGAGACTATATTCACAATCCAAACTTTTGATTCCCCTGCCCCACCTGCTGTTACCCCTGATTTCAAAAATTGTGATACAGATAATGATGGCTTACAAACGGTAGATTTAACGCTTTTTACACCTCAATTATTAAACGGTCAAGATCCAGCTATTTTCCAAGTAGACTATTATACAGACACAGCCTTAACTAATTTAGTTGCTACATCTAATGCATTCACAAACACGACTGCATATTCACAAACATTGTATGCTGTTATTTATAACATAAACAATGTAACTTGTAGTCTTACAGTACCGTTTGACATCAAAATATATGATACACCGCAAGCTTTTCAAGCTAATGATATTTATTTATGCGATGATGGACGATCTGTAAGTTTTGATACGAGTATACAGATTCCTGATATTCTAAATGGACAAGAAAATATGTTGGTTAGCTTCTATGGCTCTCAAGCTGATGCTGATTCTGGTATAAACCAATTAGCAAACCCTTTTATAGCGACTGTCAATGCAGGGCCATTTACAGTGTTTGTACGTGTTGAAAACCAAGGTTTTGCTTCTTGTTCAGATACCTCAATGACATTTACAATAGAAGCATTTGAAGCGCCATTACCCCCTGTAATACTTACTCCAGTAAATATTTGTGATGATAATAATGATGGTTTCTTTACTTTTGATTTACCTACATTAAAAGATATTGAACTACTTAATGGTCAAAATACTGCTGATTTTACAATTAGGTATTATACGGACGCTGCTTTGACCAATGAAATAGTCGCTCCTAATACTTTTACAAATACATTAATTCATACTCAACGTATCTGGGCGAAAATTTCTAATAATAATTACAATGGCTGTGATGAAACACGCTTTTTTGATTTAATTATCCATGATTTTGCCGCGGCTACACAACCTCAAAACTTACAACAATGTGATGGGGATACTACTATAGGAGTTGGCAATGCTATTTTTGACCTTACAACTCAAAATACAGCTATTCTCAATGGACAAGATGCGAGTACATTTGAAGTGCATTATTATACCGATGCCGCTTTGACTTCTGAAATAATAAACCCAAATGCATACAACAATACCACAGGAACTGTAGCAGAAACTATTTATGTTGCTGTATTTAACACTAATTATACCGTTTGTAGCGCTACAACTTCATTTACTATTCAAATATTTGACACACCAAATATACCTACTGTCATTACCCTAATAGCATATTGTGATGATAATACAGATGGCTTACATCAAACCGATTTAACCCAAAAAACAGTTGAAATACTAAACGGTTACCCTGCTGCTGATTTTGAAATTCATTATTATACAGATACTGCATTGACTAATGAAATTTTAACACCAGCTACGTATTTGAATACTACACCATTTACAGAAACAATTTATGTTAAAGTGATTAATATAAATAATATTTCTTGTGAATCTCTAGGTAGTTTTATATTAAATATTAACCCAATTCCAACAGTAAATTCATTTAGTACAATGCTTTGTGATGAAGATGGAGTTTATGACAACTATACAACCATTGATTTAACACCTATCAAACAGAATTAACAGATAATATTATAGGTAGAAATTTTTATTATTATACTGACAATGCTTATAGCAATTTAATTGCAGACCCTACACAGTTTATCAATACAAGTTACAATCAAACCATTTATGTAATAGTAGAAAACACAAATACACTATGTACCGCAAGAACTACATTATCACTAGTTGTATCATCTGCTAATGCTGTTGATTCAACATTAAGTACTTGCGATGATTTTCTTGAAGATGGATTCACAAGCTTTAACTTGACAGATGCTGATAGTTCTATACTCGTAAATATGACTCCTGGAATTGCTACTCTAAAACGTTATTTAACCTATAATGATGCTTTAAATCAAACCAATGAATATACAGCTGCTGCATATACCAACATTACAAACCCACAGAATATTTATGTGCGTGTCACTAGTAATGTAAACCCTGATTGTTATAGTATTGCATCAATGCAATTAGTGGTTTATAGTTTGCCTGAAGTAGTTATGGATTCTACTTATTTCTTGTGTCTGGATACTGGATCGGTAGAAGTTTCTGCCAATGCTGTTTCTGCTACTTATGGTTGGTTTGATGAAAATGATATAATTTTAGGTAATGCTAGCTCATATACATTTACAAATGCAGGTAATTATTATTTGCAAGTTTCTAATGCCAATGGTTGTTTAAAACGCGCCTATTTTACAGTAGAAATTTCTGAAAGTCCAGAAATTACGGCTATTGCTGTAGTAGATTTAAGTATTGACAACACACTAACAGTTACTGCTGTGGGAGCCATATCAGGAGACCCTTTGGCTGCAAATCATTTTGAATATGCACTCGATAATGGTCCTTACCAATCAAGTAATGTTTTTCATAATGTTCATGGCGGTTGGCGTCTATTGCGTGTAAGAGATATTAATGGATGTGGAGAAGTGACACAACGTATAATGGTTTTGGATTATCCAAAATTCTTTACCCCAAATAATGATGGCTATAATGATACTTGGCACTTATTCGGTCATGAACATGTTGATGGGATAACAGTTTATATCTACGATAGATTTGGAAAATTACTCAAAATAATCTATCAATATGATTTGGGTTGGGATGGTCAGTACAATGGTAATCCGCTACCTGCTACAGACTATTGGTTTAAGTTAAAACTGAGAGACGGTAGAACATTTAGGAATCACTTTTCTTTAATAAGATAGAAAAATTACCAATAGAGCCTCAAAGAAATATTAGGCAGTAATCCTGCACTATATTTTGTAGTTTTATGTATTGTGTATAAAGGAATATCAGTTACGCTATAAATTGTGTTATAATAGTTTTTGGTATTAAGTATATTCTTTAATGCAAAACTACATCGTCCTTTTATTGTTTTGTTAAACTTAAATTTATAAGTAGCAGAAAAGTCAAAGCGTTTATAAAATGAATGTGTTTCTGTATTAATACCATCAAAATAAGCACCTCCAGAATGATGGCGATGGCGTACTAACAGCAAATGAAGATTATGGTGATGGTAATGTAGCAAATGGTGAACTCCAGACTATCTAGATACTGACTCTGATAACGATGGTACAGGTGACAATGATGACGGAGGAAGAATAAGAGGATAGTATAAGAAAAATTAGGATGTTTTTAGATAGCAATTACCAGAATATGATAGCTGTTGTTTTTTTTATAATATGCTATATTTAATTACACTATCATAATATAACATTGCCATAAAAATTAAAATTAAATTAAACTTTAGGTAGGGTGTTTCTTCTCCTAATCGTTTTAATAATGAAAGTTAATATGATAAAATATTAAATTTTGGTTTGGTTTGTTTTTGTAAATAGCAGCTATCACATAATGATAGCTGCTATTTTTTTATTAATAAATATTATCCTTTCAAAACCGCTAAAGGCTGTAAACGAACTACAATATCAACTAAATCGGTTTGGTTTCTCATCACTTGGTCTATATCTTTATAAGCAGATGTTGCTTCATCCAAATCATTTTTAGTTTTAATAGCATGTACAATATTTTGCGCGTCTAGCAATTGTATTTCAGCTGCTAAATTCAATTCTCTTTGGGCTTGTTTTCTTCCTAATTTTCTTCCTGCACCATGAGAGCAAGACTTAAAACTTTGAATATTACCTTTGCCTTTTACTATATATGATTTTGTTCCTTGAGAACCCGGAATCATACCAAACTCGCCTTCAAATGCTCTTGTAGCTCCTTTACGATGTACCAAAACATTAGTCCCAAAATGATTTTCCCAAGCAGCAAAATTATGCGATTTGTTAATTAACTTACCAATATTAAAGCCTCCTTTTATTTTTTTAAGTGATTGCATCATACGTTGCATCATCAATTTTCTATTTGCCAAAGCAAAATCAACACAGTAATTCATCTCTTTGATATAATCTTTGGCTAATTGATCTTCTAAAGGTAGAAAAGCTAATTCTTGTTTTTTAGCAATCATAGAATGATACTTTTCATTTAGCTTAATAGCTTCTCTATTGTAATATTTAGCTACCTTATAACCTAAATTTCTGCTACCAGAATGTATCATTATCCAAATAAAACCATCTGAACCCTTCTGAATTTCAATAAAATGGTTTCCGCCACCTAAAGAACCTATTTGTTTTAGTGCTTTGTCATAACCTTCTGAAACAATTAATAAATCCTCATAGTTTTTAGGCATTAAATCTTCATCTTGTGACGCTTCGTGCCAATTAAAACCTAAAGGAATTACTTTTCTTGCCTCGCTTAAAACTTGTTCAAGTTCATCTTTAGTAATGGTTTTTAAACTGGTTTTTTGGGCACACATTCCGCAGCCAATATCTACACCAACCGCATTGGGTACAACCACACCTTGTGTAGCCAAAACACTACCGATAGGCATTCCATAACCTGGATGACTATCTGGCATAATTGGTATATGTTTAAAGGCAAAAGGTAAATTTGCTAAATTTTTTGCTTGCTTAATAGCTCCTTCTTCCAAATCATCTAACCACATTTTTATAGGGATTCGCTCTGTTGAAATTACTTTTTTCATTGTTTTTATATTTTATACTGCAAATAAACAATGATACTACGCAATCTTTTTGCGTACTTAAATATTTAGTATTACTTTTGTTGAATAATGTTTTTATCGTATTGATATTCAACGAGATAAATAGTAAAAAATAATGGCAGTAAACAAAAATGCTTTAATCAGATACAAAACCATAGATAAATATCTTCAAAATAGGCTTCGAAAATGGACATTAAATGCTTTGATTGAAAAATGTTCCGACGCACTATATGAATACGAAGGAAAAGATACCTCTATTAGCAAACGAACCATACAATTGGATATTCAGAATATGCGAAGTGACAAATTAGGCTATAATGCACCTATTATTGTAGTAGACAAGAAGTATTATACCTATGAGAATGAAAATTATAGCATTACCAATTTACCAATAAGTGCCAATGATTTAGAAAAATTATCCGAATCTGTGGCTTTTCTAAAACAGTTTAATGGTTTTTCGCATTTTAATGAGCTCAATGGTATTATTCAAAAATTAGAAGATCACATCTACACCAAACAAACCAATAATAATCCAATAATAGATTTTGAAAAAAACGAAAATTTAAAAGGACTGCAGTTTTTAGATATTATCTACAAAATGATTTTGAACCACAACGTTATTAAAATAACATATAAATCTTTTAAAGCAAGACAAGAGCATTCATTTCTTTTTAATGCATATTTACTAAAAGAGTTTCGTAACCGTTGGTTTGTTATAGGGAGCAAACAAGGTCAAAATGACATAATGAATCTAGCATTAGATCGAATTATTGCCATCTCAGAAAGTGACATCCCTTATCATTACAATACCAGATTTAATCTGAACGAATATTTTAACAAAGCTATTGGCGTCTCTATAAATCCAAATTTAGAGACTGAAAAAATATTGTTATTTATCTATAAAAATCACGCACCCTATGTGATTACAAAACCACTACACGCTTCACAAAAAGTTATTGAAAAGACTCTTTTTGGCATTATCATTTCGTTAGATATTCAGCACAATTACGAATTGGAAAAAGAAATATTAAGTTTAGGAGAAGGGGTAAAAGTAATTGCCCCAGAACGTTTAAAACGCAATGTGAAAGATAGATTACGTTATGCTTTCAATTCGTATCAAACAGAATTAACAACCGAAAATCTAACAAATACTATCAAACAGTTTCGTCAGAAAGGGGCTGCTACTGTAAATCAACTCTATAGTTTGCGTGAAATCAAGAAAATACATCAAGCGCTACGTTTTTATGAACGGACTAATAATTTATCAATTCACACACTCACCGATCTTTTTACTGCAATTCCGCTGACAAAAGAACTTGTTTTTAATAAAAATTTACAAAAGGTAATTGCTCAAATAGATAAAACAGCAACACTTGTTTCAAGCGTTTATCACAGAAAATATTCAAAATCAATCCTTCAAAAAGGATGGTTTCAAAGTAAAACAAAACATCAGTTCAAAATTATAATTTATTTAAAAAATAATATCGAATATGACTTGGCTGTAATTTTAGGCTCTCACAAAACTATCCTTAAGCCTAAAGAAATTGATTTGTTGGTTAAAAACAGTATAGCTTATACCTCGCAGATACAAAAGGGAGATATTCAATTGATACAAGACAACCTTTTAAGAAAATGGGATGTCAGTCAAAAACAATTTTTTGATAGTATTGAACTGACTTTTAAAATTGAATTATATTAAAAAAAGCGGTTTCTAAAATTAGAAACCGCTTTTTAACTAGGTTTGTTTTGTTGAATTGTTATTTACATTTACAATTAATGAAAATTGTTTAAAATATGTTTAAAATGTCTAAAATACCCAAAACAACCAATATAACTCCAGCAGGAACTTGGTATTTTACCAATTTAGCTCTTAACTCTTGTCCTTTTTCTTTGGCGGTTTCATTTTTTTCTAATACATACTTAGATAACAAAGCGTATGACAATAAGAATCCTACTACAAACATAACAATTGATTCTAGCAATCCAACAATGTAAAAAACGCTTATTGAACCTAATATCCCTCGGATACCCCAAATTAATAATACAACACCTATCCAACCTTGGTAAGGCGTTAGTTTGTCTAATAACTCTTGTGCGTCTGGCTTTTTAGCAACTAGCAATGATGAAGCTGCAATAAGGCCTCCTAAAATAGCAATAATACTTGATAACATAAATTTATTTTTTAATGATTAATGATGCAAACATATACTAAATAATTATATTTTCAACAATTTGTTTGATATTCGTATTAAAACAATTGATAAGCGTATTTTTTATTTAATTATTAATTAGTCTATAATTTGTATCACAATACTGCTTTAATTAATCAAGATATGTTGTATATTTGTGTTTTATTTAGAATCAATATAAACAATGAAAATACAAAAAGAAGCGGTTTTAAAAGCATTAGAAAACGTAATTGTTTCTGGCGAAAAACACAATATAATAGAAGACGGAAGTGTTTACAATATCAATATCTTTGGTGATGAGGTTATTGTAGATATCAAAATACCTAATCCATCGCTACAAGCGAAGAAAAAAGTAGAGGTTGACATCCTCAAAACAATACACGACCTTGTATTTGAAAAAGCAAAAGTAAAAGTAAACCTAACCGTTGAAGTACCTGATAAACCTAAAATAGTAACAGACAAAACAATTCCTGGTATCAAAAATATCATTGCTATTGCTTCTGGAAAAGGCGGTGTAGGAAAATCTACTGTTACAGCCAATATTGCAGTAACACTTACCAAAATGGGTTTTAAAGTAGGTGTTTTAGATGCCGATATTTATGGACCTTCTATTCCTATAATGTTTGATGTTGCTACAGAACGCCCGCTTTCTGTCACTGTAGATGGAAAAGCAAAGATGAAACCAGTAGAAAATTACGATACCAAAATACTTTCAATAGGTTTCTTTACCAATCCTGATGAAGCGGTGATTTGGAGAGGTCCTATGGCTTCAAATGCTTTAAAACAAATGGTTTTTGATGCACATTGGGGTGAACTTGATTTTATGCTTGTAGATCTACCTCCTGGAACAGGAGACATACACCTTTCTATAATGCAAACCATGCCAATAACTGGCGCTGTGATAGTAAGCACTCCTCAAAACATTGCTTTGGCAGATGCAAAACGTGGTGTAGCGATGTTTCAACAAGAAAACATCAATGTTCCTGTGCTTGGTATGATAGAAAACATGGCTTATTTTGTACCTACAGAATGCAACAACCAAAAATATTATATCTTTGGTAAAGATGGTGCAAAACAACTAGCAGAAGACATCAAAGTGCCAATGCTAGGCGAAATACCAATAGAACAAAGTATTCGTGAAGCAGGAGACGTAGGAAGACCAGCAGCTATGCAAAATGAATCCACAATTGCTAATGCCTTTGAAACATTAACTAAAAATATGATTACCGAATTGGTAAAACGTAATGAAGCTTTGCCTCCAACAGAAATTATCAAAATAACAACTATGGCAGGTTGTTCTACTAAATAATTATAATGAAAAAAGCAGCTATAGAAAAAAAAGTGCTTGATGCCCTTGCAGAAATACGTCCATACCTTGTTAATGATGGCGGTGATGTCTCGCTTGTTAGCATTACAGACGATATTGTTCATATCAAATTTGAAGGCGCCTGTACTGCTTGCTCTGTAAGTAGAATGACACTAAAATCAGGCATAGAAATGACCGTAAAAAAATATGCACCCAGTATAAAAGAAGTAATAGACGTTGGTGCTTCCAAATAATTAATAAAAATAGACAAAATGAAAAGAATTTTAACAGTACTTATTGTAGTTTTAACACTACCAGCAATGGGGCAAGACCTAAAAATAGGACTGAGCTTTGCTCCTACATTTAACTTTAACAAATTAAGTGTAAAAGATGCTAATAATAATTACCAAACTCTTGGCGTAGCCAAAGGTATGGGATGGAAAGGTGGCGTAGTTGCAGATTTCCCTTTTGCAACTAATTATTATTTACATTCAGGTTTATTAATTCACCAAAAATCTACAACTTTTGAAGATATTAAACGTAAAAACACAACTATAGAAATACCTGTTTCAGTAAAGTTAATAAGCAATGAAATTTCAAGTGGAATGTCAATAACAGGAACCTTTGGAGGTACAATAGACCTTAATGTTGCTGCAAAAACTATAGTAAATAATATTGAAACAGATGCAGCAGATGATCTTAATAAATTTGGTTTTTCTTTTGTTTCTGGACTTGGTCTAACTACCGATTTAGGTTTTGGAACTTTAGATGCAGGGCTTTCGTATCACCTTGGTTTGGTAGATATTTCAAAAGGAGCAATGACCAAAGAAATACAAAAACATTTAGCTATAGATTTTAAATTTTATTTCTAAAGCTACCGAAAATAACTTAACAGAAAGGGTGTCTTTATGATGCCCTTTTTTTGTTTCATAAAAAGTACTACCTTAGTGGTGTAAAACCAAAACTATGATAAGCAAAATCAAACTCCCGCAAATTCTATTTCTAGACATCGAAACCGTACCGCTTTATAGTGACTTTACGCAATTGACTAAAACGGAACAAGAATTATTTGAAACCAAGACTAAGTACCAACGTCGTGATGAAATAACAGTAGCAGATTTTTATGAACGGGCAGGTATTTGGGCAGAATTCGGTAAAATAATCTGTGTTTCTGTAGGTTATTTTGTTTTTGAAGGCAAGCAACGTAGTTTTAGAGTGAAATCTTTTTTTGACACCGATGAAAAAGAATTACTGATTGATTTTTCTGAATTGTTAAATAGTCATTTTAATAAAGCAGCCCATCTATTATGCGCACATAATGGTAAAGAATTTGATTTTCCATTTTTAGCAAGACGTATGCTTATTAACGGTTTACCATTGCCTAAAAAACTCAATTTATTTGGCAAAAAACCTTGGGATATTCCACATTTAGACACCTTAGAACTATGGAAATTTGGAGATTACAAACATTATACTTCATTAAAACTACTCACACACATTTTGGGAATTCCTTCACCAAAAGATGATATTGATGGAAGCCAAGTCGCTCGAGTGTATTATCAAGATAATGACCTAAAGCGTATTGTAGATTATTGCCAAAAAGACACCATAGCTGTTGCGCAAGTTTTGCTGCGTTTGCGCAATGAAAATCTATTAGATGCTAATGAAATTATTTTTATTAATTAATCCACTTTCATTAATTATTATAAACACAGTTCTAATATTTGCTTTGTTTCAGCTTGACTCACTATTCCATTCTCACCAAAAGGAAATGCATTTCTATCTGATAAATTAGCTATTACGCGTTCTGGCATTGTCTTGTCATTACTATATGTTGAAAATGTAGTAGGAATTCCTAATTCTTGAAAAAATTCACTTGTTTTAGTAATAGCATTTTGAGCACGTTCATCTTTAGAACCTGTAAGTTTCCAAACTCGCTCACCATATTGTGCTAATTTATCTTTTTTAGCTTCAAATAATACTGTGTATAAATTTGGGGCAACAAGCGCCAAACTTTGTGCATGGTCAATACCATATAGTGCAGTAAGCTCGTGACCAATAGTATGTGTTGCCCAATCCGTTGGAACACCATTTGATAAGAGCCCATTAAGCGCCATAGTACAAGACCACATCAAATTGGCAGCTAACTTTTCATCATTAGGATTATCTATAACAGACTTACCTATAGCAATTAATGTTTGTAAAATACCTTCTGCAAAACGATCTTGAAGCAAAGCTCCATGATCATACGTAAGATATTGTTCCATAACATGAACAAAGGCATCTACAATGCTATTTTGCAACTGTCGTTTAGGCAAGCTTTTAATAACACTCGGGTTATTAATAGTAAATTGAGCATAAAGCCTTGGGTTTCCAAAAGCTAATTTTAGATTCAGACTTCTTCTACTTATCACGGCATAAGGATTCATTTCTGAACCTGTTGCTGGCAACGTCAATACAGCACCGTAAGGAATCACTTGATCTATTTTTGCATTTTTAGCTACGATATCCCAAGGATTGCCTTCAAAATGTACTGCGGCAGCTATAAATTTTACACCATCTATAACAGAACCTCCTCCAATGGCTAATATATAATCTATTTTATTGCTACGAATAAACGATACTGCCTCCATCAAAATATCAAATTCAGGATTAGGCATTATACCAGAAAACTCAAATGTAGTGTACGCTTTTAATACTTCTTTAACCGAGTTGAGAATACCATTTTTTTGAACACTTCCTCCTCCGTAAACAAGTAAAACCTTTTTGTCTAAAGGTATTTCTTGAGCAATTTTATCAAAAGTATCGGTTCCAAAAATATATTTTACAGGGTTTTGATAATTAAAATTTTGCATAATTATTTTTTATAATTACTGCAAGATAATACTATCTCTTAGAAACAAAAAATTATTCTTCTACTATTAAACTTTGTTTCAATTCATTACCAAAAGTATCAACTACAGTAATATAATGTTTACCTGGTTTAGGTGTTATTTGCATCGTGTGAATAGTTGTTGTGCTTCCTAAATAGTGTTCATCAAGATACCAAAAAACGGTGCTTTCTGTTTGAGAAACACTCAATTCCATAACAAGAGGCTGTAGTTTCCCATCAAAATCTTTTGCTAAGAAAACACGGGCATTAGCTTTGGGATAAACAAAATCCATGGTGTTGTGCTCTCCTGTACTACAGTCCAAACGAAAAGGAGGCATGACCTTATAATCAATGTGTTTTTTCTTATAGTAATACGCCATTAATGGGGGTAATACAAACCACGATTTTTGTTGCATATTCGCCACAGACTCACAAGATGAATTGACGCGAAATGTACCTGAATTATTTAAATGAATTAATTGATGATACGGGCATTTTTTAGTGCGCGTTCCAACAAGTGGTATCCATTGTTTTGCCGTTTTGTCACAATATTCTGAAGCTTTATAACCACTTTTGCTACACACTGCTATCTCTTGCATGGCATCAAAAGGTTGTTCAAACCACTGACTTTGATGCAAGGTTTTAAATACATCAAAAAGCACAGGAGCAGCACTACGCACGCCTACAAGACCTGGTCTTCCTTCGCCATCTGCATTTCCTGCCCAAACACCAACAACATAATCTTTGGTCGTACCAATAGCCCAAGCATCACGATTACCGAAACTTGTACCTGTCTTCCAAGCAATACGTTGTGAAGAATCAAAGTATTTCCAGTTCATATCTTCAAGTGGTCTGTTAACTTGTGTCAACGCTTCATAAGTCAACCATAAAGAACCAGCGTCTAGCAGTGTTTTATCTGTTGTTTCTTTTCCATAATCTATTGTTTTATCTGCAAAAAATGTAGGTTCACAAAACTCATTAGCATAATACTTTCCATTAGTTTCATTATAATGATTAATCGTACTAGAAAATGCAGCATAGGTTTTACATAAATCCCAAAGATTACTCTCCGCTCCTCCCAATATAACCGAAAGCCCATAATGATTGGCTCCGTATTTTATATCTTTGAGCTTACAAGCATTTAAATAATGATAAAACCGATCTAAACCAAACCGTCGTAACAATAAAACCGCAGGGATATTCAATGAACGTGATAATGCTAAAGATGCTGGTGTTGCACCACTATACATTTTGTCATAGTTTTTGGGCTGATAGGTTCCAAATTGTACAGGAATATCTGGAACTAAAGTATTGGAAAGCAATTCACCATTATCAAGTAATGCTGCATACAAAATAGGTTTTAAAACACTACCTGTACTCCTTGGTTTATCAATAATATCAACATCTTTTTGATGCTTGGCATCTGTTGGCGCATTCCCTACATAAGCAAGCACTTTTCGCGTATGTACATCGAGCACCAAAACTGCCATATTATATACTTTGTTCTGTTTTAACTGTAAATAATGGCGTTTTACTAAAGTATTAACCTGTTTTTGTAAGCCTAAGTCTATAGTTGTTTTTAATTGTGTACCTCTATAATTTGTATTTATTTTTTCTAATAAATGCGGTGCTAACTGTGGCAATGGATAAGGTTTTTCAGGTACTACTTCTGCTAAAGCCAATTGATAGGTTGTACTATCAATTAGTTTTTTAGTATATAGTTTTTTTAATAAAAAATTGCGCTTAGCTAATAATCGTTTTCTGTTTTTTCCTGGAAATATAAGACTTGGCGCATTGGGCAAGACTGCCAAAGTAGCACTTTCTGCCCAAGTAAGTGCATCGGCTTGCTTGTGGAAATAACGCCACGAAGCCATGTCTAAACCCACAACATTGCCTCCAAAAGGTGCATACGAAGCATACAAACTCAATATTTTAGCTTTAGAATAACGAAACTCTAAGCGTGTAGCAAGGAGTATTTCTTTTGCTTTTTCGATATAACTCCGTGAATTTCCTTGGCGTGACAAGCGGATAACTTGTTGTGTAATGGTACTTCCTCCACGTTTTACACGCCCTACTTTCCAGTTGGTTTGAAAAGCCTTGGCTATGGCTATAGGATTGAAACCAAAATGCTTATCAAAATATTCGTCTTCAAATAAAACAATACATTTTTTAAATTTTTCGGGCACTGTATCACGTGCTGGAAAACGCCACTGCCCATCTGTAGCAATCTTTGCACCCAAAAGTTCTCCATTATTAGCTGTGATAACAGTTGATAATGGCGCGTTAAAAAGTACTTTTGGTAATGAAAAATAATACCAAATAAGCATGATAAATAGCAATATTGACTTTACCTTATGATGTAATACATACTTTTTTATACTATGATAGCTACGTGCGAACAATTAGAGTAATTTAGTTTTTAACAAATATTCTGCTATTTGAACAGTGTTTGTAGCAGCTCCTTTACGAATATTATCAGCAACAATCCACATATTCAGTGTGTTTTCTTGCGATAAATCTCTACGAATACGCCCTACAAAAACAGCATCTTTCCCTTGCGCATAAATGGGCATTGGATAGGTGTTAGTATCTGGATTATCTTTGAGTACTATACCTTCCGTTTGATACAATAGCTGTCGAACCTTAGCCAATTCAAATGGTTTTTCAAAAGCTACATTGACACTTTCAGAATGACCACCAACGGTAGGGATACGAACTGCCGTAGCAGTGACAGCTATAGTGTTATCTAGTATTTTTTGTGTTTCACGAACCAGTTTCCACTCTTCTTTGGTATAATCTTCATCTTGAAAAACATCGCAGTGTGGAATGGCATTACGGTGGATAGGATAAGGATAAACCATATCTCCTTTGATGCCTTGCTCTTCATTTTCGAGCTGCTGAACTGCTTTTACTCCTGTACCAGTAATAGATTGATAGGTAGACACAACCACACGTTTAATATTGAAAACTTTATGCAATGGTGCTAAAGCCATAACCAATTGAATAGTAGAGCAGTTTGGATTGGCTATAATCTTATCTTCTTTGGTCAATAATGCTGCATTAATCTCTGGAACAATGAGTTTTTTGCTAGCATCCATACGCCAAGCCGAAGAGTTATCAATAACAGTGCAACCAACTGCTGCAAATTTGGGTGCCCAAGTCAAAGCTGTTTCACCTCCAGCAGAGAATAAAGCTAGATTTGGTTCTTGTCCTACTGCTTCTTCCAAACTAATAATAGTGTATTGTTTTCCTTTAAAGGAAATGGTTTTTCCTACTGATTTTTCTGATGCAACTGGTAGCAATGTTTCTATCGGGAAATTGCGTTCTTCTAGAACTTGCAACATCACTTGACCAACCATACCTGTAACGCCTACTACTGCTATTTTCATTATGCTCATGTATTAGATTAAAAACAAATGTAATGAAAATAGTCGTGCGAATAAAAACACATTTAAGTTTTATCTAAAACAATAAATCAACGTTGCGGTTTTGCTACTGCATAAGCCATTAATGGTTTTTTGGTAAACTTTGAAATTTCATAGTATGTTGTGCCTTTTTTTGTAATAAAACTCAACACTATTTTACCATTTTTAGCAATAGAATCGGTGTCAATAGGACTGGAAACGCCGCCACTTATTGCTGTTTCTTTTAGGTTGAAACTTCTTAGGTTTGTCTCCAATTCTAGTTGCGTTTTATTACTTAAAACCTGTATTTTATCTTTTTGACCATTATAAAAAACAGAATCAGGTTTTATTTGAGTATTGTTTAAAGCTGAAATATGAACGATAGTTCCATGACCACTTCCAAGTCTTCCTCCTGCCCAAGGTTGTATCCAAGCAGTCATATTTTTGTATGGACTAGTAGTTGTAAATTTTTGCTGTGTTTTGCACGAAAAAAAAGCCATTAAGAATCCTAGAATTCCTAATAGCTTTATGATGTTATTTGTTTTCATTACTTTTATTTTAATACTTTTTTCACTTCTACTTCATGGTAAGCTTCAATGACATCCATTTGTTGTAAATCATTATAGTTTTTGATTTGCATACCACAATCGTAACCTTTAGAAACTTCTTTTGCATCATCTTTAAAACGTTTTAATGCTGCCAATTCACCAGAATAAACTACAATACCTTCGCGTATTAAGCGTATTTTAGATTTACTGAATATTTTTCCATTGGTAACCATACAACCTGCAATAGTACCAATTTTAGATATTTTGAACAGCTCACGTACTTCTGCTGTACCAGTTACTTCTTCTTTAATATCTGGAGAAAGCATGCCTTCCATAGCATCTTTTACATCATTAATAGCATCATATACTATTGAGTACGAACGAATATCTATTTCTTCGGTATCGGCAAGTTGTTTTGCTTTTACAGAAGGTCTTACATTAAACCCTATAATAATAGCATCTGAAGCTGAGGCTAATAATACATCAGATTCTGATATTTGACCTACACCTTTAAGAATGATATTAACTTGTATTTCATCAGTAGAGAGTTTTAATAAAGCATCTGTTAATGCTTCTACAGAACCTGACACATCTCCTTTAAGTATAATATTTAGTTCTTTAAAGTCTCCAAGAGCAATACGTCTTCCTATTTCGTCAAGTGTAAGATGTTTTTGTGTTCGAACTGACTGTTCACGCATCAATTGTGCACGTGTAGATGCTATTTTTTTAGCTTCTCTTTCGTCTTTAAGCACGTGGAATCTATCTCCTGCTGCTGCTGCACCATCAAGTCCTAAAATAGAAACTGGCGTAGAAGGTATTGCTACTTTCACTTTGTTTCCACGTTCATCAAACATGGCTTTAATTTTACCGTGATGTTTTCCTGCTAATACATAATCACCTATATTCAGTGTTCCTTTTTGTACAATAACAGTTGATACATATCCACGACCTTTATCCAATTGTGCTTCTACTACAGTACCAATAGCAATTCTATTTGGATTTGCTTTTAGGTCAAGCATTTCGGCTTCAAGAAGTACTTTTTCCATTAAGTCTTCAATACCTTGTCCTGTTTTTGCAGAAATTTCTTGCGATTGAATTTTTCCTCCCCAATCTTCAACAAGCAGATCCATTGCTGCAAGTTGTGTTTTAATATTATCGGGGTTTGCTGTTGGTTTATCTACCTTATTAATAGCAAACACAATAGGCACGCCTGCTGCTTGTGCATGGCTAATGGCTTCTTTAGTTTGTGGCATTACATCATCATCTGCAGCTATTACAATAATAGCAATATCTGTAACTTGTGCACCACGAGCACGCATTGCCGTAAAGGCTTCGTGACCTGGTGTGTCTAAGAATGTAACTCGTTTTCCGTTTTTCAACATTACTGAATAGGCTCCAATATGCTGTGTAATACCTCCTGATTCTCCTGCTATTACATTTGTTTCACGCACATAATCTAGTAATGATGTTTTCCCGTGATCAACATGTCCCATTACAGTTACAATCGGCATACGTGGTTGCAATTGGTCTTCTGTATCTTCTATATCTTCAAGCGTTTCTTCTACATCTTCGGTTACAAACTCAACTTCAAACCCAAATTCTTCTGCTACTATAGCTAGTGTTTCTGCATCCAAGCGTTGGTTCATCGTTACAATCATACCGAGAGACATACAAGCAGAGATGATTTGTACTACAGGAACATCCATCATAGTGGCAACTTCCGAAACGGTAACAAACTCCGTTACTTTTAATATTTTTTCTGCTGCTGATTGTTCTTGTAACTCTTGATCTACTTTTTGTTTGTGAAGTTCTCTTTTATCTCTTCTGTGTTTTGCTCCTTTTTTATTCTTTTTACCTTTTCCTTGAAGTTTTTCTAATGTTTCGCGTACTTGTTTTTTTATTTCTTCTTCGGTAGGTTCTACACGTTGAACTGGAGCCGGTCTACGTTTGTTAAATTTGCCTTTTGCACCACCTCTGTTATTTGCAGCGTTGCCTTTTGTAGCAGGAGCTCCATTTTTTCGAATACGTTTTCTGCGTTTTTTATTGGCATCTGTTTTATCTGCAGGTTTCTTTTTCGGTTTTTCAAATTTTGATAAATCTATAGTTTGACCTGTTTTAGAAATACCTGCTATTTTTTTGTATGCTGTTTTATGTTCTTCTGGTTCTTTGCGTACTTCTTCTTTCTCCTCCTCTTTCTTTGGAGCTGTCTTTTTTAACGTTTGTTTCTTAGCCGTTTGTTTTTGAGGCTTAGGAGCATCTTTTTTCTTTTCAGCTTTCTTTTTTGATTTTTCAACATCAATCTTACCTATTATTTTAGGCTTATTAGCTTCTTTTTTTGCAGCTTCAGCAGCCTTTGCTTCTTCTGCCTCCAAACGTTTCGCTTCTACAGCTTTCGCTTTTTCTTCTTCTAGACGTTTCGCTTCTGCGACTGCTTTTTCAGCTGTGGCTATACGCGCAGCTTCTTCTGCGGCTGCTTTAGCACTTTCTTCTTCTAGACGTTTGGCCGCTGTAGCTTCTTCTGCGGCTTTAGCTACAGCTTCCTCTTTACGCTGTCTTCCTATATGGACTTCTCTTGATGCTTCTTTTCTACTTCTGTCCGCATCAAATTCATCTAAAAGTAAATTATGATCATCTTGTGAAATTTTAGTTGTAGGGCGCTTTTCAACTTCAACACCTTTAGTTCCTAAAAAGTCTACAGCACGATCTAAACTTATGTTTAGTTCTTTTAGCACTTTGTTTAGCCTTATATTTTTGTTATCAGCCATAAATTTTTTTTATTATAATCTTTTTAAAATCTTAATTGAATGTTTTGATAATTACTCAAATTCCGATCTCAATATGTTTTGTACTTCTTGAATGGTTTCTTCTTCCAAATCTGTTTGTTTAGACAAGTAGTCTAATGAGTGATCTAAAACACTTTTGGCAGAGTCTAATCCTATTTTTTTGAATTCATCAATAATCCAACTATCTATTTCATCAGAAAACTCTGATAAATCCACATCATCTATCTCTACTGCTCCTTCACGTATCACTTCGATTTCATAACCTGTAATTTGTGACGCAAGCCTTATGTTTGTACCGTTTCTACCAATTGCTTTTGATATTTCTTCTGGTTTTAAAAACACTTCTGCTTTTAGATTTTCTTCATCCAAATTAACAGACGATACTTTAGCAGGACTCAATGCGCGTGTAATGTAAAGTTGCATATTGTTGGTGTAGTTCATAACATCAATATTTTCATTTCCCAATTCGCGTACAATGCCATGAATACGCGAACCTTTCATACCCACACAAGCGCCAACAGGGTCTATTCTATCATCATAAGAATCTACAGCTACTTTTGCTTTTTCACCAGGAATACGTGCTACTGCTTTTATTTGTATTAATCCATCAAATACTTCTGGAATCTCTTGTTCAAATAGTTTTTCCAAAAATTTTGGTGACGTACGTGATAATATAATTGTTGGTTTATTACCTCGTAACTCAACATCTTCTATCACTCCTTTTACATTATCTCCTTTTCTAAAAAAGTCAGAACGTATTTTATGACTCTCCGGTATAATAATTTCATTACCTTCTTCATCAAGGAGAATAATTACTTTTCTTCTGATATGGTGTACTTCCGCAGTATATAACTCCCCTACTAAATCTTGAAAATATTTATAAGTAAGGTTAGCGTCATACTCCATGATTTTTTGTTTCAGATTTTGTCGAATTGATAAAACTGTTCTACGTCCTAAATCTATTATTTTAAGTTCTTCGGGAACTTCTTCACCGATTTCAAAATCGGCTTCAATTTTTTGTGCCGCAGACAATTCGATTTCTTCATTATCATCTTCTACTCCACCATCTGCAACTACAACACGGTTACGCCATATTTCTAAATCTCCTTTGTCTGCGTTTATAATAATATCAAAATTATCATCAGATCCAAACTTCTTTCTTAAAGCAGCTCTAAACACTTCTTCAAGAATTGCCATAAGTGTAACTCTGTCTATTTGTTTTTCATTTTTAAATTCTGAAAACGAATCTATTAATGCTATATTTTCCATTCTAAATAATTTATCAAATTTTAAAAAACTAGTACAACGCTAGCATTTTTTATGTTTTTAAATTCTATTTTTTCTTCTTTTTCTACCGTATGTTTTCCTTTTCCAATAGGCTTTGGTTCTCTTGTTTTCCAAGTTAAGGTAACTCCCTCATCATCTACCAAAACACTTTTCCCTTCAACTACTTTGTCATCATTAGTTGTTATTTTTAATTTCCTGCCAAGATTTTTTTTATATTGACGTAACAACTGTAACGGTTCTCCTAAACCAAAAGACAACACTTCTAAAGAAAAATCTAAATCTTCATCTAAATTATGCTCTATAGCTCTGCTTAAACGCACACATTCAGAAATAGGCACACCTTCATCACCATCCACAATTACTCGAATATGATTAGCACTTGAAATACTTAAGTCTATCAAAAATAAACTGGTGTTTTCTTCCAATGCTCCTTCCAAAAGATTTTTTACTAATTCTTTATCCATTTTTTTTACACAAAAAAAGAGAACTTTTTGTTCTCCTCATCAGCTCTTACTCCTTTAATTCGGTGCAAATATAGTTCATTTTTTTTTAGAAATTAATAAATTTTGAAAAAAGGTTGATTCTAATTGAAAAAATAATTAAAATTAATGGGTTGTTTTAAGCAAAAATACTATTTTAGCAGTATTAATGTAGAAATCTATTTCAAAATGAAAAAAATACTCGTACCAACAGATTTTTCAAAGCAAGCAGACTATGCTTTGGAAGCCGCAGCGCAATTAGCGAAAAAAAATAATAGCGAAATTATTTTGCTTAATTTATTAGAATTCCCTGAAGACATGGTTGACCCTGTAACTGGATCTGCTACTGCCGCTGGACCTGCTGCCATCATGATGATGAAAAATGCTCGGAAAAGATTTTTAACACTCCGTAAAAAAGATTTTTTACAAGGTCTTAATGTCACTGAAACTGTTCTAGGTCATAAAGCCTTTGAAGGAATAATGGAAGTGAGTAAAAAGGAAAATGTTGATGTCATCGTAATGGGGTCTCGAGGAACTTCTGGTATTAATGAAATAATGGTAGGTTCTAATACTGAAAAAGTAGTTCGTACTTCTGAGATTCCTGTACTTGTTGTAAAAGGAGAAACCGATATTTATGCTGCAAAAGATTTTGTTTTTGCTTCTAATTTTGATGAAGAATGTAAAGAAACATTTAAAAATGCTTTAGAATTTGCTGAAAAATTAAAAGTTACCATACATTTAGTAATTATTAATACGCCTCAAAAATTCAACGACACCGCTTCTTCAAATGCTAAAATGGAAAGTTTTATTAACGATTTTAATATTGATGATTACACCCTAAATGTATATAATGATTTTAGTATTGATAAAGGAATTATCAATTTTGCTAAGTTTATAGATGCAGATCTTATTGGTATGGGAACTCATGGTAGAAAAGGTGTTTCGCACTTTTTTAACGGAAGCCGTGGAGAAGACGTTGTAAATCACGCAACACTTCCTGTAGTTACTTTCAAAATTAATTAGATAATTAATCTAATAGTAAACAAAAAAGGTGCAATCAAATGATTGCACCTTTTTTGTTTTTCTTAATACATTTTATTTATAAGGAATGACTTCCAATACATGCTTAATAGCTGCCAAACGCGCTTTCATTTTTTTGTCAGCGTCGATAATAGTCCAAGGAGCATTTGAGGTATTTGTTTTTTCAAACATAGCTTCTTTATATTTTGTATAATCTTCCCACAGATCAATAGCTTTGGCATCTACCTTGCTAAATTTCCATTTTTTTAATGGGCTTTTTTTGATATCTTCAAAACGTTTTTGCTGTTCTTCTTTTGATATTGAAAAATAAAATTTAATCAAGATAATATCATCTTCAACCATCATACGCTCAAAATCATTAACCTGATTCATAAAACGCTTGTATTCTGCTTCGGTACAAAAACCATTAACAGGCTCTACTATTGCTCTATTGTACCAACTCCTATCAAAAAACACCATTTCTCCTTTTTTTGGAAGTCTATTTACATAACGTTGAAAATACCATTGCCCGCGCTCCTCCTCAGTAGGTTTGGGTAATGCCACAACACGAAATTCACGCGGATTGATATGTTCTGTGGTTCTACGTATAGCTCCACCTTTCCCGGCAGCATCGCGTCCTTCATAGATAATAACTACCTTTTTCTCTTGACTTGTCACCCATTTTTGGAGCTTAATCAATTCTAGTTGTAGTTTTTTGAGTTCTTTTTCGTATCCAACAAAACGCAGTGCTTTACTGACATTAAAACGCTTAGAGGTCAATAATGATTTAATAGCTTTCTTACTATTTAATAATTTTATATCGTTTTCATTTAAATTTTGCATAGCTTAGTCTATTTGATTGGTGTTTCTATAAAAGCGCTGAATAATGTTTGGGTCTGGAAGTAGTTTTGTTTCGGTATCTTTTTTTCCTTCATAATGAAATTGTGACAAAACGTAACGAATACTTTCTAGACGTGCTGTTAATTTATCATTGGTCTTTACTATAATCCAAGGGCTAAATGATGTATGCGTACGTGCAAACATTTGCTCTTTATAATACGTGTAATCATCCCATTTCTTTTGTCCTTCTTTATCCACTGGGCTAAATTTCCATCGTTTTAAAGGGTTTTCCATTCGTGAATCAAAACGGCGTACTTGCTCATCTTTTGAAATAGAAAACCAAAATTTAATCACTTTTACACCATCTTCATAAAGCATATGTTCAAATTCAGGAACTTGAACCATAAACTTATCATATTGCTCTTGATTACAAAACCCCATAACAGGCTCTACTACAGCCCTGTTATACCAACTTCTATCAAAAAAAACTAACTCACCAGGATTGGGTAATTCTTTGATATAGCGCCTAAAATACCATTGTCCTTGCTCTACTGCTGTAGGTTTATTTAATGCCACTACACGCATAGAACGTGGATTTAAATGCTCTGTAAAACGTTTAATTGCGCCACCTTTTCCAGAAGAATCACGTCCTTCAAAAATAATAGCAACACGCATATTGTTGTCTAAAACCCAACGCTGAAGATTAACTAACTCTGTTTGTAGTTTACGTAATTCTTTTTCGTATCGAATCTCCTTATGAATAGTCTTTAGCTTAGATTTTTTAATGCTTTCTTTCAAAATTTTTAAAAAATCTTTCTTAGTCGTAGTCTCTTGAAATTGTTTTTTTAGTATCATAATCATTTTTGGTATAAGATACAAATATCCGAATAATAAATGGAAATAATTATGATATTAGTCAGTTAAATATATTTAGATAATAATACTGAAAAATCTGAACGATGTATTTCTCGAGCACCTAAGCTAGCAAGATGATCGGTATACATTTGGCAATCAATTAGTTTGTAATCTAATGATGCTAAGTGAATAAAGGCTAGTTTAGAAGCATTACTAACTTTAGAAAACATACTTTCTCCACAGAATACATCTCCAAAAGCCACACCATACAATCCACCTACTAATTCACCATTTTTCCAAACTTCAATAGATTTAGCATAACCTAAGTGATGTAAATTAATATAAGCTTGATGCATTTCATCAGTAATCCAAGTGTCGTCTTGGTCTTTTCGAACAATTGTCCTACAGTTTGCTATCACTGCTTCAAAAGCCTTGTTTATCGTTATTTGAAAATGATTTTTTTTAATAATACTACGCATTGACTTACTGATTCGTATTTCTTCTGGAAATAAAACCATACGTTTTGGTGGTGCATACCAAACTATAGGCTCTCCTTGATTATACCAAGGAAAAATACCGTTCCTATAAGCCAATATCAAACGTTCAGAAGACAAATCGCCTCCTATAGCCAATACACCTTCCGGTGTTGCTAAAGAAACATCTGGAAATACTAATTCTTTAGATAAGATAATATAATTCATAAACAAAAAAAAGCTGACTTAGCAAAGATACTAAGTCAGCTTTATATTATAACAATGTATTTTTATTTTTTATTCAAATCAAAAACGAGCATCACTTCATGTGTTCCTCTTGAATAATTTTGAATATCAGAACTTGTTGATTCATAAGCATATCCTATTTTCATCCAATTAGAAGCTCGAATCATAGATACAAACCCTATAGATTCATTTAATCTGTAGCTTATCCCTGCTTCAAATTTATTATAAAATTTAGCTGTAGCAGACAAGTCTAAAGACATTGGTACTGCATCGGTATAACGCGCCATAAATGATGGTGTGAAATCAATATTTTTACCTAATGGATACGTGTAACCTGCTCCAAAATAAACATGCATTTTATCAGTACCTGATAGACTTAATGTATTATTATTTAGATCATATCTTGTATCGCTTAATAATCTAGGAATTGATAACGTTACAAAATACTTATCAGCTTTATAATATGCACCAATACCAACATTAGGGTTAAATTTATTTACATTTTCTGCTAAAAGCGCATCATTATAAATACCCAAAGCATTAACATCAATATTCAAAAACGATCCTCCTGCTTTTATACCTAAATACAAGTTTTTATTATCTGCAAAAGGTAATTTGTATGAATAATCTGCATACACCTGCGTTTCATTAATGATATGAACTCTATCATTTACTACTGAAAAACCTAATCCCATTTTATCATTCATCGTTGTTCCAAAAGAAAAACTCTGAACTTCTGGTGCGCCATTCATTCCTACCCATTGACTTCTAAAGTTTGAAGTCAAAATAGTACCATCTACACCTGCATGTGCAGGATTTACCACATTCAAATTGTATTTATACAATGAGTAATGTGCTTCTTGCTGTGCAAAGGCTGCAGTTGTAACTAAAAGTACAACTGCAACAAATGCTATATTTATTATTTTTTTCATTTTTATATTTTTATTAATAGTTAATGTATACCCAACCTTCTTTATGTCCTCCATCAGGACTAAAAGTATCTACTACATAATAATATGAACCTGCAGGTAATAATTTACCGTTCTTACCAGTTCCATCCCAATCATTATTGTATCCATGTTTAGAGAACACTTCATTACCCCAACGGTTATACACTGTAGTTTGATTGTCTGGGAATTGATTTAAATGAGCAATAACCCAAGTGTCATTAGTACCGTCTCCATTTGGAGTAAATCCTTCTGGTACTACTATCAATAAGTCAATAAAATCATCACATACATCTCCTATTCCATCTTCATCAAGATCAATTTGATTTGGATTGTATGTACTTACACAGTTGTCTTCTGAATCTACAATTCCATCAAAATCTTGATCTGGTACAGCAACACAAATATCTAATGACCAAGAGTTTAATTGCCCTCCATCACCTGCATAATTATCAACAACAGTTAATGTCCAAGTTCCTAATGCTGACTCTGCATTGATAGCACTTAAAGAATTTTCAGGAATAAAAGTTCCTGTAAAAGGTACTGACCCTGATGTGATAGGTGTTACAGCTTGATCATCAAATGTAGTATTGGTATAATTTGCACCAAAACCAAAAACATTATGATGAACTAACTCAACAGAAGTACCAGCAGGAGAAGTTAAGATTATATCTAAATCTCCATGGTATGAGTGGTCTATATTAACAGTAACATTAACATCTATCACACCCATTGCTGGATCATCATAAGGCGCACCAGTTATGTCTATTGTAGATGTTGTAGTCGTTTCTGCATCTGGACCTACAGATATTGGAAGCGTAGCTGAGTCTGCATCAAAAGAACCACAAGTAGGGTCGTTCGTATCAAATTCGAATACTGTCCCACTAGTAGCAGTCCCGCATCCATTTGAAGGCAAAACTCTCCAGTAGTAATGTGAGTTCATAGCTACTGCTGTTGTAGTATAATCTGTTGTAGTTGCAGGTAATGTTACTGTATCTACAATATTTGAAAAATCGGCTGTGTCTGATAATTCAAAAATATAATTATCAGCATTACCACTTGCGTCTGCTTCCCAAGAGAAGTCTACTGTTCCAAGTAGATTTACAGCTCCATTTGGAGGTGTATTCAAAACAATATCAGTAAATGTTGTACTATTCCATTTTAAATGCAAGTCTTGATTAAACACCATTCCACCCGTAGCTGTTCCTGTAGCTGTGATTGTATGTGTACCTATATTATCAGTAGACAATCCTGAAAGTGTCATTGTTACTGCTGTCCCTGTAGCTGTAGCTGTAGCTGGATTAAAAGAAACACTAGTTCCTGCTGGCAAATCTGTTGCTGAGAATGTTACTTCTTCATTAAACTCTCCAAAAGTTTCGTAGTCAAATGTATAATCTACACTTGCATCATCACAAACTGCTATACTTGTATCTGTAAAATTCATTTCAAATGCTGGAGCACGCACACCACATACATTTAGTGACCAAGATAATAAATTTCCACCGTCACCACCCAAATCATCGGTAATTTCTAATGTCCACGTACCCGTTGAATTCTCTCCATTGAAATCAGAAAGCATTCCTTCTGGTTGATAACTATCTGTAAATGGATAAGCTCCTGTAGTAATTGCAGTTGCTGCTTCATCATCAAATGTTGTATCTATATATCCATCACTTGATCCACCATTATCAGTTGTTAATTCTACACGTGTTCCAGAAGGTGCTATTAAAAAGATATCTAAATCTGACATCCAAGTGTGTGTTACATTTATAGTAACATTAACATCTGTTATTACTGCATCAAAAAGTTCTAAAGTACTTGTTGTCACTGCTCCACTATCTGGTCCTACAGGCATATCTCCTGCATTATAAGATACTGAACGCGTACCACATTCTATAGTATTAGTAGTAAATGACCAAACAGCAGATGCTGCACCAGTTGCACAAGCATTAACTGGAGAAACACGCCAATAATAGGTCGTATCATCAACAGTTCCTGCTGGGTCATAAGATGTAGTAGTAACCGTTGCCGTATCTATAATAGTTCCAAAAGCAGCATCAGTAGCTACTTCTACAAGATAATTATCTGCATTTGCATCTGCATTCCAAGACAATGTATAAGGCGGCAAAGCTCCTATCAATCCATCTGTTGGGCTGACTAGTGTTAGTGCTGCAAAAGTTGGGCTATTCACTTTAAGTGTTAAATCTTGTGTTTTAGTCATTCCTCCTGCTGCTGTACCTGTAGCAACAATGGTAAAGTTTCCTACATTAGCATTCGTCAAACCAGAAACGGTCATTGTAACTGCTGTTCCATCTGCTGTGGCTGTAGCTGGGCTAAACGTTACTGTTGCAGGTGCTCCTGTAGCTGTAAACGTAGTTACTTCATTAAAGCCTGCATAGGTATTATATGTAAAATTGTAAACAGCATCATCTGGCTCACAGACTTCCATTGCATTATCTGCAACAGAAAGAGCAAAACCTGGTATTGGTGCCCCGCATATGTCGATACTCCAAGAATTGATAGCTCCACCATCTCCAAGAGCACCATCAACAACTGTAAGTATCCAATCACCTAATAGTGTTTCTCCATTAAAAGTCGCTAAAGAACCTTCCGGCTGAAAAGAACCTGTAAATGGAGCTGATCCTGCAGTAATTGCAGTAGCTGCCGCATCATCAAATACGGTATTTGTATAATTAAGAGCTCCATTAGCTCCATTTCTATCAGAAAGTACAACTGTAGTTCCTGCTGGAGAAGTAAGTGAAATTGTTAAATCACTATCCCAAGAGTGACTAATATCTAAAGAAACATTTACGTCTGTAATATTAAAATCGCCTCCTGCAACTGTCAGTGTAGAAGTGTATGTTGCTCCTGCTCCAGTATCTATCGTAACAGGTACATCTGCAGCATTATATGTATTACCACAAACAATATTTGCTGTTTTAAATGTCCAAACTGCTGAAGTAGCTCCTGTAGCACAATCATTAGATGGTGTAACACGCCACCAATAATCGGTAATAGAATTCAAAGTAGTTGCTTCATAAGTAGCAGTTGTAACTGTACTAGACTCTACTATAGTTGTAAATGCAGCATCAGATGCTATTTCAATTAAATAGTTTGCAGCATTAGCATCTGCAACCCAAGTAAATACATGAGGATTAACATCTGTTGCATTATCTGCTGGTGCACTCAATGTCATTGCAGCAAATGCACTTTCATATTTATGCAGTGTTACATCACTCGTTTTTGTTGTTCCTCCATAATCACCTGTAATAGTAATAGTATAATCACCTACTGCTAGCGCTCCTGTTCCAGAAACTACTAAAGCGATAGGCGTTGAGTTTGTATTTGCAGTATTTGGTGTAAAAGCATACGTTAAACCTGCTGGACCTGCCGCAGTAAATGAAACTACATCTACAAAACCAGCTGCTGGTTCAAATGTAAAATTATATGTTGCGTCTGCAGCTCCACATACATTTGCTTCTGTAGTTGCAAAATTCATACTATAATCTAAGCTACACACTGTAGAAGTAGCTAAATTAACACGACGTGGTGAATTGGCCATTACAGTAAGTATTCTGTCTTTTTGATTTTGCGTAAATATATTCATACAAGAATCATCCGTATAATCCATGTAATTTTCTACTTGATCATTAGGGTCTGTAGCCGCTCCGTAATCTGTGTCATCACAAGTATTTACTGTAGGGCAACCAAAGTTTGAACCTGATGATCTTGGTGTATCAGCACAATAATCATCTACTGTACAATCTCCATCTCCCCAAGTATGTCTTAATCCTAAAAAGTGACCAACTTCGTGTGTCATAGTACGCCCTTTATCATACGGAGCGTTCAACACAAAAGAACCATCATCTTGACTAATATCTCCAAATGTAGAGAATACTGCTACAACTCCATCTGTGGTAGCTGTTCCTTCATTAGCCGCAGGAATACCGTCTAAAGTAGATGCACTAGGAAAAGTAGCGTATCCAAGTAAACTAGCATCTGTAAAACGTACAGACCACATATTCATATACTGTTCTGGATCCCATATAGTTTGTGGTTTCACTGTTCCGTCAACATCTGCAGTACTCCAAGAAGCCTGTCCTAAATTCACACGATCAATACCGTTAGTTGGATTACCATTTGGATCAACTTGGGCTAAACAAAATTCAACCTCAACATCTACTCCTGCACCATCTCCCGGTGTGCCTGTAAGTTTTCTGTAATCTTGATTCATAACTGTGATTTGTGAAATCACCTGAGCATCAGAGATGTTTTCATTCCCATCTCCAACAGCATCTCCATCATGTATAACATGCACTACAACTGGTATTGAAATAACAATTGTTGGTGAAGAAACAGATGAACTGGCTTGTGCAGCACGCATTTCTTGAATTTTTGGTGCTAGCCAAGATTCAAAGTCATCCTTTGAAGGTAAATTTGGATATTTAGCACGTAACGCTGCGTTATATTCTTCGCTCGAACAACGTATCACTCCACGTTGCTGAATAGAATTCCTTGCATTGTCAGAATTTGAAAAATCCCATGCTTGTTTGTTTCCATTTTGAGCATTGACAGTAAGTCCAAATGCCATAATAAAAACAAAAAGCAAAAGTTTGGTAATTTTTTGCATAATTTTGAGTTTTAAATTAATTTATATTATTATAATTCGCTAATTTATAAAAAATTTAACAATTTATTTAATTTTTATTTAATTTTTATTCAATATTTTATTTAGCTATTCAAAACGCACCCTTGGACGGTCTTTCCAAAGCACACGTTCTGTAGCGTCATTCAATTGTTTTTCTAATGTTTCTGTTTCTTTTATTTCAATATCGTTTTTTGAAAAATACACATTGGTTGCAATTGAATCTCCTGCTTCTTCTTCTAATGCTATTAGGTGTAGTTTCCATACCTTTTTATAGTTATTTTGATTGCGCTTGGTCTTAAAATAATAAACTTTATAAGCTTTATTTTTAATAGTAATTGTTCTGTTTTCAATATATTCTAAACTGTCTTTTTTCGCATCATAATTACTAGACTCAAACAAAAGACTTTTTGCGATATGTTTTTGAGTCGCATATTGTTTTGGAAACTGATCGGTTTTATGAATATCTTGCAACGCTACATAAAGTTTCCAAGCACTTTTATAATTAGAAGCAACAGTATCTAACAGTTTTGTGTTTATTGGCGCTCCATTTGCTATTGCAAGTGTCAAAATATTAACTTGCACATCCTCATCTTCTACTTTTTCTATTTTGTTTAAAAAGTCTTTTACTAACTTCTCTTTTCGAAATGGATATAGCAGTTTGGTGTACTGTACCAATTCATCTGCACCATTATTATAAGAATAGCCATCATCTTGTGTGTATTTGGCACTTAATTGTCGTTTTAATTCTATTTTGGCTTTGGTTAAAATTTGTTTTCTAAAGTTCTTATATATTTTATTTTTTACATAAGCACTGTCTTTTAACTGTGTCAGTAAATCATAAATTGGTAAACTATATTCTTGCACTGTAGTGTAATTCAACAAATCTGGATAGAGCTTTTTAGCAAGTACTAATGAATCACTAAAATAAGAAAATAGATAATTAATATCACTAGATTCCGTGGTCAATGGAATGTCTTCTTCAAGTAGTTTTTTTATTTTAGCTATAAAACGGGTATCTTTTCTTAAAGCATAAGCCTCCAAAACAGCTTGTTGCGCAAAGGAATTGTCATACGAATTTAAATACAAACTATCTAAAAACACTGTCACACGCTCATCTTCTATGGCTCCCATTTCTCCAATTAAATAGGTGCGAATATCTTGCTTGTCTTTTGGAAATTCAAAATTAGAAATTACATCTTTTAAAACAGGAATATGTTTTTTGGTAAATTTAAGTAATTGATATGAATCAAAAACTAAACTGTCATTGGCACGTAAGGCTTTCATAAAAGCAGGTACTTTGTCTTCAAATAGTGGTTTCCCAAAAACAGTATCTTTAGGCTTAAATGAATCGTAAAATTCTGTAACATAATTACTTGGAGGAATTAAGGTGTCAAGTAATGTTTTGAGGTTGTATGTCACACCATTGGCTACTATTTTTTTGACTTTCACCAAACGATTGGTATTGGTGTCAATAAGCGTTATATTAAGTTCGGGATTCCCAAATTTATCTTTTCCTGTATGGCGTTTTTTAATAATATAAGTACGTGTGTTTTTATAGTAATCATAAGAATCTTGCCATAAAGAATCGATGTTTGGATAAGAATCAAAATCATTATATTTATAGATACTCACATTTATAGTTTCATTGGCTGGTGATGTGTATTGATTTTCACGGCTAAAAGATTTGTATAATTTTTTATCTGATCCATTATCTTCATAGCTTTGATAGTATTTTTGATAAACATTTGGTGGTTTAACAAATGTTTTAGTCGAAAAATACATTGTTGTATCTTTCACTGTTTCAAACTTCTCTTTGTAACTTGGTGCAGCTGTTTGAAAAGAGTCAAAATAGTTATTTGCTTGTTTGAAATTTTTTCCTACATAACCAAGTAAGTAGTAGCGACCGGCTTGCAATGTGGTTTTTAAATACAAGGAGTCGTGTTTTATACTATCAAAAACTTGATGTGATACATAAATCGGATTCGGATTAGCAGTATATTTTCCTTCGGGAATGGCTAGTTTTAATGTTTTATAAAAACGCCGTTGAATCTGTTTTACCTCAAAAGCATCTTCTTCTATATAGTCAACGTCATTATACTCTTGCTCTTCCATAAAATAATACGAATCAGTCAATTTATCATAGGCTTGTATCAAACGTTTTCCTTGTCTGTTTTTGTTATCAAAAGTATAAAAATCAGGAACTTGAAGTTTAAATTCATTATGCAAAGCAGTAACTGGAACCAGTTTATCTTTTACAGCTTTTAGTTTTAACGAATCAAAAACCTCATCACCATATTGGAGTACAAAATCTTTTTTTCCGCCCATTTTGACTACAATTATCTCTAATGGTGTCAAGAAAATAGCGTAGCGTTGATAGTCTCCATTTTTAGTTTTATTAACAATAGCAACACCCTCAAAACCATTATTTGTAATGGGTTTTTGACTAATTATTTTACCTGGAATACTCTCATAAAGTATTTTTTCTATTGATTTAAAATCAAAGGTTTTATCTTTATTTAAAACATCAAAGGTATTGATACGCGTTACAATAACAAAAGCACCATTAGTCAAATCTGGGCTCATATAAATACGATTGCCTTGAATACCGAGTTCTGTAAACTCAAAAGGCGCTTTGAGACTAACAAAACCATCTGGAGTAACAACTGGTTTATAAGGCTCTTTTTTAAATTTTGTCTCAAACTTTTCTTTCATTGTTTTGGCATATGCTGTCTCTTCAGATTTATAAGGTTTTACAGTATATCCTTTGCTTCGCAACAAAGCGATAGCGCCATTTTCTGCAGGGAGATGTGCCGCGCCAATAGCAGCAAAAACCGTTTTGCCTTTTTGCATAACACTATCAAGCGTGTGCATCATTTTTTTATTGCGTTCCCAAAGCATGTATTTATTATGCCAATCAGTATAACCTCCTCTATTTAATGAATCTATTACATCCAAATCACGATCACGATAAGCATCTTCTAGCAAGGTGTTATAATTTTTTTTTTCTAATTTTTTTTGCAACCAAACCGAAGGCTTGTTTTTTATAGAAGTGATACTTGCTCGTTCTGTCAAATACATGGATTCTCTTACATCTTCTAACGATATAGCTTGTTTTCCAAAACGTTTTCCTGTTTGATAAATAAACATGTCTAAATAGGTTTCTTCTTCAAAATCTGCTCGCCTGCGTTCGGAACGATAGAGTAAACCATTCATCAACTGTGTATCGTAAGACAAAAACTGGCTGATCATAAACATTTTTGGGCTTTCCATTTTAAAACCATCGGTATAAAAGCTGTTATTATAGCCTCCAAAACGATTAAGCATAGCTGTCAAACTTGAAGATTGATACAAATATTTAATCCACGTATCTGGTGTAGATTCTACCGCAACAGCGTCTACAGAAGCTAAGGCTTTATAAAAAACATCATCCAAATGAAAGGCTATTTTTTTGCTAACATGCATCGTGCCGTACAAGTAAGACGGTTTGGTTAAACCATTACCCGTTATTTTCCAAAGTAAATTTTGGTATTGTTTTTGAGGAATACTGTTTGTTGCTTCTTGCGCTTGAAAAGTAGTATACATTACTAGAAAAAGTAGTGTAAGAAAGTATTGTTTTTTCATATGTGAAATTTAGAACTTTAAAGTTAACATTTAAATACAAATAAACAAGTATCTCTTGATTTTTTATTAAGTTTGCTAGAAATACATAATATATGCACTTTAAAAATTTATCCTTACGTACCAGATTATTTTTAGCTATGATTTTCTTGGTAATAATTGCTTCTATTTTGATTGTAATAGTTACCATTACACAATACAAAGAGCAAGGAAAAGATTATAATGAAGGGCGTTTGAATCGTAAAGGGAATGCTATTAAAAAAAATGTAGATTATGTATTGAGTAAAACTACATTTGAGGTAAAGCCCGAAAAGCTTGCTGCTATTTTCAAAGACAAA
The DNA here is from genome assembly GCA_027073495.1 of Flavobacteriaceae bacterium. GTDB lineage: Bacteria > Bacteroidota > Bacteroidia > Flavobacteriales > Flavobacteriaceae > JALSVQ01. The sequence goes on from JALSVQ010000011.1 coordinate 39,716, forward strand.
ATCAATGAACTCTCTGAAATTCATAGTTTACCACTCAATATCTATGACCTCAGCGGGAATATTTTAATAAGTTCTAAAGGGTATTTTTCTAAAAAAAACAAACCCTTGAAACTTGCCGATTCTATACTGGCTAAACTCGAGAATAGTACAAATAAACAAGTGGTCTATAAGCTTTATTTTAATGACCACACAAGGCATGTCGTTTACACATATCTCAATGATGAAAAATTTAAACCCATAGCCATCTTAAATGTTCCATATATAGAAGACAATTCTTTTAACAATAAAGAACTCAATGAATTTTTGAACAAACTTACCATTGCTTATATTTTTGTATTGCTAATTGGGATAACATTAGCCTATTTTCTAGCACAATACATTACTCAAAAGATAAAAGAAGTCAGCGATAAAATACAACAGACCCAACTGCATAAAAAAAATCAGCGTATAGAAGTCAATAATGCATCAGAAGAAATAGCAATACTAGTTAATGCCTACAACAGTATGATTGATGAGTTGGAAGAAAGTGCACAAAAATTAGCGCAAACAGAACGCGAACATGCGTGGCGAGAAATGGCAAAACAAGTTGCCCATGAGATAAAAAACCCACTGACTCCAATGCGTCTTACAATACAGAGTTTTCAGCGAAAATTTGACGCAAACAAGCCAACTGCCAAGGCAGAACTCAATGAGTTTAGCAATATGTTAATCACACAAATAGATACAATGAGTAGTATAGCATCTGCTTTTTCAGATTTTGCCAAAATGCCAACTCAACATAAAGAATTTCTAAATATTACAGAAACCATAAAACATAGTATCGACTTGTTTGGAAAGCCCTATATTTCGTATTTTCACGAAACAAAAGCCACCTATGCCAATGCTGATAAAACACAACTCACACGTATTGTAACCAATTTGATAAAAAACGCCAATCAAGCATTAGAAGATCAAGAAAACCCTAAAATAGAAGTCAATCTATTGGATAATGGAACCGCCTTTAGTATTAAGGTCGCAGACAATGGTGTCGGCATACCCGAAGCATTAAAAGATAAGATTTTTGAACCCAAATTCACAACAAAATCTAGTGGAATGGGATTAGGACTTCCGATGATAAAAAAAATAATAGAATCGTATAAAGGAAGTATTCATTTTAGCTCTACGGTAAATAAAGGAACTGTCTTTACGGTTACAATTCCTAAAAAATAATATTACCTTTACTGCATCATAAAAAAATTAGAAAAAAACAATGGAATTAGAAAATATAATACGCAAACAAGAAAATGGCATTGCTACACTAACTATCAATAGACCAAAAGTACTCAATGCACTAAACAAAAAGACAATATTAGAACTCAGTCAAGCACTGGATAGCATACAAAATGACAACAACACCAAAGTGGTTATCATAACAGGAAGTGGTAGCAAGGCGTTTGTTGCTGGTGCAGATATTTCAGAATTTGCTAGCTTTGACACTACGCAAGGAGCAGCATTAGCGCGCGAAGGACAAGCATTATTATTTGATAAAATAGCAAATTTTAGCAAACCCGTGATTGCAGCTGTAAATGGTTACGCCCTTGGTGGTGGACTTGAACTAGCCATGGCATCGCACATTCGTATTGTTGCTGACAATGCTATAATGGGACTCCCTGAAGTTTCTTTGGGTGTTATTCCTGGTTATGGTGGAACACAGCGTTTGGCACAACTTGTAGGCAAAGGTAAAGCTATGGAGCTCATCATAACAGCAGGAAAAATGGATGCTAACACCGCATTGCAATACGGCTTGGCAAATCACGTAGTTGCTCAAGAAGAACTGCTTGTCTTTACAGAAAAAATAGCAGGAAAGATAATGCGCAATTCACCGCAAGCAGTAGCTGTAGCCATACAAGCCATAAATGCTAACTACAACCATGCTGTGAATGGTTTTGAAGAAGAAATAGCTTTGTTTGGCTCATGTTTTGGTACATCAGACTTTAAGGAAGGTACAAGTGCTTTCTTAGAAAAAAGAAAGCCAAAGTTTTAATGAATAAAAATGCAACTACACTACGATAAAACAATAGAAAATACCGATTTCAGCACCTTCAAAAAAGGGGAATATGACAACTGTACTTTTAGCAATTGTACTTTTGTTGAAGCCGATTTATCTCATAGTGTTTTTACAGATTGCAGTTTTGAAAACTGTGATTTGAGCAATGCTCAAATACAAAAAACACAGTTTAACGATGTGCAATTTTCAGCTTGCAAAATGCTTGGTTTAGCGTTTGAAAAAGTAGAAAAACTCCTTTTAGCATTTAATTTTGATAATTGTCAACTTGATTTTTCCTCATTTTATGAACTCAAAATCAAAAAGACCAAGTTTATCAATTGTAGTTTGAAAGCTGTAGATTTTGGTGCTGCGATACTCACGACTAGTGATTTTTCTAACAGCAATCTCGATGGTGCTGTCTTTGAATCTGCAAATTTGGAACAAGTTGATTTTAGAACGGCTACAAATTTCAGTATTATACCCAATCAAGTGAAACTCAAAGGTGCTCGCTTTTCCAAATGCAATTGTGCAGGACTGCTTAGTGATTTGAATTTAAAAATAGATTGAGTTTGAGTTTTGATTTACAAAAAACCCAATTCTAATTTAGCTTCTTCACTCATCATATCTTTATCCCAAGGCGGATCAAAAGTAATCTCAACTTCAGCTCCGTTTACACCATCCATTTGACGTATTTTTTCTTCTACTTCTTGGGGTAATGACTCGGCAACAGGGCAGTTTGGTGTTGTCAAAGTCATCAACACTTTTACTTTCAAGTCTTCATTAACTAAAACATCATATATCAAACCCAATTCGTAGATATCAACAGGAATTTCTGGATCGTAAATAGTTTTAATAACCTCAACTATAGCTTCGCCAAGCGCATCTGTATCAATAGTTTCTTCTTTTTTTGTACTCATCAGTTCTTTATTTTGCACTATATGCTAATGCATAAAATTTTAATTGTTTTATCATCGCTACCAAACCATTGGCACGCGTTGGTGACAAATGCTCTTTTAAGCCTATTTTGTCTACAAAATATAAATCTACATCAACTATTTCTTGTGGAGAAAAACCGGATAATGCACGTACAAAAAGTGCAATAATACCTTTGGTTATTATGGCATCACTATCTGCTGTGAAGTTTATTTTGTTTGCTGTAAAATCAGCATGCAACCACACTTTGGACTGACAACCTTTAATCAAATTATCATCCGTTTTGTAGCTTTCATCTATTAGTGGCAAATCGCGTCCAAGTTCAATAATGTACTCATAGCGATCCATCCAATCATCAAACATGTCGAATTCTGCTATGATTTCATCTTGAATTTCGTTGCTAGTCATTTTTTGTTATTTAGAATAATTCTAAATACAAAAGTACACAATAATCATTAGCTAATAAAAAAAAGTTTGTGAATTTTTATTAGCGCTTAGAATAAAGATATAAAGCGCTTAGTTAAAACAAAAAAGTTTATTCTAACTTATTGAATTTTAGAGTTTAATTCCCCTACAAATTCTCTTTAATAAACGCTGTCATTCTTTCATAAAGTTGTCTTCGTGTACCGCGTCCTTCATAGATGCCGTGAGTACGATCTGGATAGAACTCGCTATCAAATTGTTTTCCTGCTTTAATAAGCGCATTAACCAATCTAAAACTATTCTGTACATGTACATTATCATCACCTGTACCGTGTATTAGTAAAAATTTACCTTGCAATTGGTCTGCAAAAAACAAAGGCGAATTATCATCATATCCCGCTGGATTTTCTTGTGGCGTTTGCATATAGCGCTCGGTATAAACACTATCATAAAAACGCCAAGAGGTTACTGGTGCTACTGCTATAGCCATTTTGAATGTGTCGCCTCCTTTAAATAGGCAATTAGAGCTCATAAAACCTCCATAAGACCAACCCCAAATACCAATTCGAGATGCATCAATATAAGGCAAATTACCCAATGTTTTGGCTGCACTTATTTGATCTTGCACTTCGTATTTCCCGAGTTGTTTATAGGTTACTTTTTTAAATTTAGCTCCTTTCCCTCCCGTTCCTCGAGGATCTATACAAGCAACAATATAGCCTTGATCAGCGAGCATTTGATACCAGTAGTCATTACTACTCATAAAACGATCCATTACTTGTTGATTTCCTGGTCCTGAGTATTGATACATCAATAGTGGATATTTTTTATTTGCATCAAAATTAAGTGGTTTTATCATCCACATATTCAGGTTTTGACCGTTTTCGGTATGCAAAACTTGAAATTCTTTTGGCGCTATTTTATAGTTTTTTAAAGTAGCTAACAGTGCTTTGTTATTTTTGATTTCACGCAATACTTTTCCCATTTTTCCATCATTTAATGTGTACGTATTTGGCGTGTTTTTGTCATTAAAAGTATTGATAAAATACTTGTACGTAGCAGCAAAAGCTGCTTTATTGTTTCCTGAATATTTTGTTAATAATCTTTTATCGGAACCGTCTAGTTTAATACTATAGATGCTACGAGAGATGCTTCCGTTTTCTGTAGATTGATAAAAAAGTCGTTGTGTTGCCGCATCATAACCATAAAAATTGGTCACTTCCCAATTGCCTTTGGTTATTTGTTTAATGAGTTTTCCTTTTTCAGAATAATGATAAATATGATTGTAGCCATCTTGCTCACTTGTCCAAAGAAAGCTATTGTCTTCTAAAAATGTAAGATTGTCTGTAATATCAATATAAGTATTGTTTTTTTCATTTAAAACAATCTTAGCAAAATTATGTTCTTTACCATCAATGATATGTAGTTTTAAATCATTTTGATGACGATTTAAAGTAATCACACTTAGTTTATATGGGTCGCTCGTCCATTGTATTCTTGGTATATATTCATAATCTCCCAAATCTATATTAAAATCACAAATGTGTTTTTCTCTAAAATTATAAGCTTGAACGGTTACTTTTGAGTTTTTCTCTCCTGCTTTTGGATATTTAAACGTAACGACTTCTGGATATAAGTTTTCATCATATTTCATCATAGAAAACTCAGGTACTTCGCTCTCATCAAAACGCAAAAAAGCAAGCATATCACTGTTTTTATTCCAAGAGAAAGCACGTACAAATGCAAACTCTTCTTCATAAACCCAATCTGTTACACCGTTAATTATCGCATTTTTTCTGCCATCAAATGTGATTTGTTTGGTTGTGTTTCGCAATAAATCTTTAACATAAATATTATTATCAAAAACATAAGCTATTTTACTACCATCTGGGGAAAAAAGGGGTTCTTGAACCTTGTTTTCTGAGAGTAATGTAGCCTTTTTAGTCTTTCTATCGTAAACATAATATGTGCCAAACGTTGAGTAGCGGTAACCACGATCTGCTGCTGTAAGTAAGAGCAGTTTTTGTTCATCATCAGAAAATGTATAGGATTGAAAAAATGGAATATTTTCTATAGCTGCACTATTGACAATAGTTTGTGTTTGCTCCGAGTCGGTATAACTACGTGCTACAACTTTTGTAACATTTGTTTCTTGGTCATAAACAAACTCACTATAATGCTCACCATCTTTCATTGGGTGAAGTTCATTGATATAACTTTGACGGAATGTTCCAGAATAAATAGCATCAAGAGATACAGTTTTTTGCTGTGCTGTAATAGTGATTGTAGCAATAAAAAATGCTACAAAAAGTAGATATTGATTTTTCATTATTAGGTTTTTATAAATTTAACTTCAAATTTACTGTTTTTAAAATATTTTAAGCAAGAATTAACATTTTTTTAATTACTGTTTATTAAACAAATAAAAAGTACATTTGTACTATGAAATTACAGTTTATAAAACACCTTTTTAGTGCCTTTTTACTTTTAATTGTAGTAATATCTTGCAAGAAGGAACAAAACATTCCAAAGCCTTCTAATAATGATTTAGTACAATACGCTCGTGTTTTTAATATAGAAAATTATACTAATTTTACTTTACTTACCATTAAAAATCCGTTTCAAAAAACAGCCAAAACTTATCGTTACGTATTAGCTAAAAAAGAAGTTCAAATTCCCGACTCTTTAAACAGTTATGAACGTGTTGCAATACCGATAAAGCGCATTATTGTAACCTCAACAACACATATTCCGGCTTTAGAACTCTTAAACAAAGAGCAGACTTTGGTAGGTTTTCCAAGTACTAATTATATTTCATCGCCAAAAACAAGAGCTTTGATTGATACTAGAAAAATCAAAGAACTCAATACAAATCAAGCACTTAATGTAGAACGCATTTTGCTACTTCATCCAGATGCTGTTGTTGCATTTGGTATCAATGGCTTATCAAAACCACTGCAAACAGTAGCAAAAATGAAAATTCCTGTCATTGTTAATGGAGATTGGATGGAAGAAACTGCTTTAGGAAAAGCAGAATGGATTAAGTTTTTTGGTGCTTTATACGACAAACAAAAAGAAGCTAATAAAATATTTAAGACCATTGAAACATCCTACAACAATGCAAAACTATTGGCAGAAAAAGAAAGCAAGCAACCAATTGTATTTTCTGGAGCTTTGCAAGGGGATAAATGGACACTTCCCGGGGGAAAAAGCTGGGTAGCACAATTTCTGAAAGATGCTAATAGTCAGTATCTTTGGAAAACGAACACATCCAAAGGAAGTGTGAAAATAAGTTTAGAATCGGTACTTATGAAAGCAAAAAATGCTGATTTTTGGATTGCGCCAGGTTTTTATGAACATAAAGAACAACTAGAAAAAAATAAGCATTACCAAGAGTTTAAAGCCTACAAAACAGATCAAATTTATAGTTTTACCAATAAAAAAGGAAAAACAGGTGGTTTGCTCTATTTTGAGCTTGCTCCACAGCGCCCTGATTTAGTTTTAAAAGATTTAATTCATATCTTTCACCCAGAATTATTACCAAATTATCAAAACACTTTTTTTGAAAAACTAAACTAATGCCAAAGCAAGCAATAAAACATAAAAGTTATTTTTTAGCATTACTACTACTCGTATTTGTAGGTTTCATAATGAATATCAGTTTAGGATCTGAACACATCACCTTTAAGCAACTCCTAGCGGTCATAACAAATAATAAACTTGCAGACCAAACGTGGCGCTACATTATATTAAATTATCGTATTCCAAAAGCGATAACAGCCATATTAGCAGGCGCAGGGCTCAGTATAAGTGGTTTGTTGATGCAAACATTATTTCGTAATCCGTTAGCAGGTCCTTATGTATTAGGTATTAGTTCTGGGGCGAGTTTGGGCGTGGCTTTGCTTGTTTTAGGCGCTTCATTTTTTGGTTTTCAAAGCACCGTGAGCAACTCTTTTTCCATAATAATAGCTGCTAGTTTAGGCTCTTTTTTGGTACTACTTGCTGTAGTGCTTATCGCTCATAAAATGCAAAATACCATGGCAATACTTATTGTTGGTTTGATGTTTGGAAGCTTAACAAGCGCTATTGTAAGTATTTTGGCATATTTTAGTAGTGCAGAGCAACTCCAGCAGTTTATTTTTTGGAGTTTTGGAAGTATTGGCAATCTCTCTTGGCAAGAACTTGGTCTTTTGTCGCTATTTATTAGTATCAGCTTTGGTTTGGTTTTAGTGAATATAAAAAATTTAAATAGCCTCTTATTAGGAGAAAATTATGCACAAAGTTTAGGTGTCAACATAAAAAAAACACGTATTATCATTATATTAGCTACAAGTTTATTAGCAGGAAGCATCACTGCTTTTGTAGGACCTATTGCATTTGTAGGACTTGCAGTACCACACATTAGCAGGTTATTATTTAAGCGTTCAAGTCATCAAATTATTAGTGTGGCATCTTTATTAATTGGAGCTATTGTGATGCTGTTTGCAGATACTGTAGCACAGCTCCCTACAAGCGAATACACCTTGCCAATCAACGCCGTGACAACACTTTTTGGCGCTCCTTTGGTTGTTTTTTTATTAGTTAAATATAAAAAAATTAGTATTTAGATGAAAAAGCACCGCATTAAAACAAGCAATCTCACTGTTGGGTATCATAACAATAATGAAGAACTGAAAATTCTTTCAGCTATTAATTTTGAACTAAAAAACAATGGTTTATATGCGCTAATTGGTAAAAATGGAACTGGAAAATCAACTTTACTGAGAACGCTTTGTGGATTGCAAACAGCGCTATCAGGAACAATTGTTATTGATGATAAAACAGCTACATCTTATAATGCATTAGCATTAGCAAAAAAAATAAGTTATGTAAGTACCGAGCGAATTCCTGCTAGTAATCTCTCTGTTTTTGAACTGGTAGCACTAGGACGTCAGCCTTATAGCAATTGGTTTGGAAAATACAAAAAAGAAGATATTAGTATAATTAATACGGCTTTAGAGCAAACAAATACGTTGCACTTGAGTAATCATAAAATACAAACGTTAAGTGACGGACAGTTACAAAAAGTAATGCTAGCACGTGCTTTGGCACAAGATACACCCATTATAATTCTTGATGAACCAACAACACATTTAGACATGGAAAATAGTGTTGCTATATTGCTACTTCTCAAAACGTTGTCTCAACATAAAATTATATTACTTTCTACACACAAAATTAATGAGATAATACCATTGGCAACTGTATTATTACTTGTGAAAAATAATACACTAATCAGTGGTAAATTATCCGATTTAGGTATTCAAAACGCGTTAAAAACACTTTTTTTAGATGAAATTTTAAATTTTGATACTAAAACACAGTTATTTTACGTTAAAAATAATAAATTGCGACCTCAAAAATAACGACTTATGATTAAAAGAATATTTTTACTACTACTTATTGGTTTTAGTTTCTATGCTTGCAACGAAGAAACCTTGCCTGTACCTAATGCTTTTCAAGCAAGTTTAGATAATGAATTTTGGGCAACAAACACATATGATGCTACTGTCGGTACTAACCTAACAATTATTACTGTCCAAAAAGAGAATCAAGAAATAAAATTTACCATCAATGATGATAATAATGGTATCTATTCCTTAGACGGCATTAATCATGCTGTAACTTATATTGAAGATACTATTGCTGGAACAGAACCGTATGTAAGCACTTCTGGTGAAATAGAAATAACTGATTTTGATTTTGTAAACAAAACCATAACTGCACATTTTAACTTTAGAGCAAGACGTGCTTCAGATGGCGATGTTAAGTCTTTTGAACGTGGTGAAATATATAAAGTAAGTTTTATTACTGACAGCTCTTTATACAATAATATCTTTGGTGCATATCTTGATGGCACACAACTTCCTCTTGGTGCAGTAGCTCCTTTAGAATCTGCTGGAATTGTATCAATTACTGTTACCTATAATGATGGATCACAAATAATTATTAAAGTACCAAACAATATAGCTCCTGGAACGTACAATTTATTGAGCACTGGTGCAACAACAGCACAATACATTGATGCTGGTGGTACTGTTTTTGATGCTTGTGGTACTGGTAATGCTATTGTCATTACTTCACACGATACAACTGCTCAGACTATTGTTGCTAATTTCCATTTTGATGCTTGTGCTGGTGCAGCATCACATGCAATTACATCAGGAAATTTTAGTATAGTTTATTAATAAGCTGAATTTTATTTGTAAAAATTCATTTCATCAATATAACGCCATACTACTGCTGGAACTAAAGGCTTGATGTTCTTTTTTTCTTGAATAGCCTTACGGATTGCAGTTGCAGAGAGCTCTACAATTGGTGCTGAAACATACTGTATTTTAGGATGGTTTTTAAATAAATCAGGAATATCAAACGCACTTATTCTAGGGTAAACAAAAATGTTGTAATACGCTAATATTGTTTCATAGTTTTTCCATTTATGAAAACTTTTTAAATTGTCTTCTCCCATAATAAGCGCAAAAGAATAATCAGGATGTTTTTCTGAAATATGTGCTAAAGTATTGACGGTATATGACGGCTGTGTTAGATCAAATTCTAAATTGCTTGCCTTTAGCTTTGGATACGCTTCAACTGCGAGACGCACCATTTGCAAGCGTTGTATATCATCCAAAAGAGTTTTCTTTTTCTTATGTGGATTATGTGGTGTAACTACAAACCAAACTTCATCCAGTGATGAATTTTCTACCATGTGATTAGCTATAATCATATGTCCAACATGGATGGGATTAAAACTCCCAAAAAACAATCCTATTTGCTTACTCTTCTTCTTCTTCACTAGTTAAAAAACCTTTTACAAGATATTGTGCTACTTTTTTAGCTTTATCTAAATCATCATTAATAAGAATTACATCAAAATCTTTGGTGTACGCCAATTCTTCCTTTGCTTTATTCAATCGCATTTCTATTTTTTCTGGAGTCTCTGTACCACGTGCTTCAAGACGTTTTTTTAAATCTGATATCGCTGGTGGCTGTACAAATATGGCCAATGTTTCATCTGGAAATTGTTTTTTGATATTCAGCCCTCCTACAACATCAATATCAAAAATAACATTCTTCCCTGCTTTCCACAAACGTTCTATCTCTTTGGTAAGTGTGCCATATTTTGTGTCTTTATATACTTCTTCCCATTCTACAAAACTATCTTTGGCTATCAAATCATCAAAAGCTTCATTGCTTATAAAATAATAATCTTTTCCGTCAACTTCGTTACCGCGTAATTCTCGCGAAGTAGCCGAAACAGAAAAAGCTAAGTTTAATGATGAAACACTTAATAAGTGATGTACTAAGGTGGTTTTTCCGGATCCACTAGGCGCAGAAAACACGATTAACTTGCCATTCATTAGAGTATATTTAGACTTTGTTCTTTTATTTTTTCTAATTCATCTTTCATTTGAATGACTATCTTTTGTAAAGGAGCGTAGTTTGCTTTAGAACCCATAGTATTAATCTCTCTTCCTATTTCTTGAGAGATAAAAGCTAACTTTTTACCATTAGACAAATCGCCATTCATTGCTTTGGTAAAATACACCAAATGATTACGAAGTCTTACTATTTCTTCTGTAATATCTAGTTTTTCAAGATAATAAATTAGCTCTTGCTCAAAACGGTTATCGTCAACTTGAACTTTCAATTCACTTATTGCTTTATGAAGTCGCTCTTTAACTGCAGCTATACGATCTCCGTCTAATTGCTCTACTTCAAGCAATAAAGAACTTATATTGCTAATACGCATAGCTATATCTTTTTCTAAAGCTTTACCTTCGGCTAATCGAAAAGATTGAAAATCTGCTACAGCAGTATTAACACCTTCAAGTATTGCCTGCCATTCCGATTCATCCAGCGCTTCTTTGCTTGATTGCATAACATCAGGAAACTGCATAGCGAGCTGCAATAACGTAGCTTGATCTGCTTTTGGCGCAAATTTTTGTAAGGTTGCTATATGCTGATTCAATACGTCTTCGTTAAGAAACGTTTGACATTGATTTGTATCATTATCAACTTGAATGGTAAAATCTACTTTACCTCGCAAGAGCTGTTTGGCTAATACACTGCGCAAAGCCATCTCTTTCTCGCGGTACAAAGACGGAATTCTAATGTTTAAATCTAAGTTTTTACTATTAAGTGATTTAATTATTATAGTTATTTTTTTATAATTATAATGTATTTCACACTTACCGAAACCAGTCATTGACTGTATCATAACAATGTTTTTATGTTTCTGCAAATTTAGTAATTATAAAGACTTAATTCTTATTTTAAGTTAAATTTTATTACTTTTAAAAAAAACAGCTATCATATAGCTTTCTTTAAACAATCTTTGTTATTTATTTTAAGTGGCTTCTTTAATTATCTCATGTTCATCTTTTCGTAAGAAATATTTTGATTATGCTAAAAAATTACACATATAAGTGGTTTTAATGAAAATAAATTGTGTGCCTTGTTATCATCAATTATTAAGTCTTGAGCTTACATTCTAAGCATCAGATAAAAAAAACACTTTTTTATATCCGTTTTCCACTTATTTAGCTAACTTTGCCCTGTTTGAACAATTTATTAACGAAATAAAATTAAAAATGAAAAAAGTATTATTAGCTGTACTAACAGTTGGAATGTTAAGTCTTACATCATGTGGTGGTGAAGCAAAAAAAGGAACAGATGCAGCAGAAGATGCAACTGACAAAACTGTTGATGCAGCAGAAGATGCAGCTGACAAAACTGTTGATGCAGCTGACGCTGTAAAAGATGCGGCTGACAAAACTGCTGACGCTGTAAGCCCTAAAGTAGCAAAAGGAAAAGAATTATTTGCTGCAAAAGGTTGTGTAGCTTGTCACAAAGAACAAGACAAATTAGTTGGACCTGCTCTTAAAGACATTGCAAAAGTTTATGCTGAGAAAAAAGGAAACATGGTGAAATTCTTAAAAGAAGAAGCTGATGCTATTGTTGATCCAGCTCAATTTGCAATAATGAAAGCAAATCTTGCTGCAACTAAAGTACTTCCTGGTGAAGATTTAGATGCAATTACTTCTTACATAAGAAGTATTAAATAAGCATTACACTTTTATAAAAAGTAAAAAAATGCGGTCTCAGAGAGACCGCATTTTTTATTTAGGATATAGTGATAATTTTAGCATTAAAGATAACGTAATTATCATTCTTCGAAAGTAAAAGCGCCTTGTTCTCGTGTATTCCAAAAGAGAATATTAGCTTCTTCACACGTTTTTTTCCAATGTTTGACTACATTTTTATAATTACTCCCATCTGCTAGTATCATTTTTGGATGATGCCAAGTAATCAAACGGTTTAAGTTAATTTTTGGACTGTTACGGAGTAAAATATAAGTTGCTTTTGTTGCTGTTTTATAAACACCTAAATTATCCACAATCAATAATTTTTTATCAGCTATTAAATGCCAATTTTTCAAAGGTCTCGATACCATTTTATTTATACCTTGCTCGCGCTTAAAATTTATTATAAACTGTAAATTTTGAAAAGCTATTGAGTCTGTATAAAGCTGTAAATTTCTTCCAGTTGTTCTTGCTAAAAGAGTTGTTCTACTTTTGTGAAATAGTAAAGCCTTGTTTGTTATTTCAAAATTGTATTTTTTATAAAAATCATAAGCCTGAAACACCGCGATACTCATTAGTAAATATATTAAGTGTTTATTTTGTTTTTTATATAATAAACGTAACAGTAACATTAAAATAAAGAAACTCAATACCATTTGCACCGTATCAAAAGCTATGTTTTGAAAAACAAATGCTTCTTTGACAGCAACCCAATGTGTATAAGCATTCATTTGTACAAACAAAAAATTATATGCTTGTATTAATGGTTCAATTACAATATTCAAACTTGCTAAAATAAGAATCAGTATTCCTACAGAAATAATAAAAGTAAGTGCTGGTATAATAACTAAGTTACTCAATAGAAACAAACCCGGAAACTGATGAAAATAATACAAAGACAAGGGTAAAACACTGATTTGTGCAGCCAATGAAACCGTAAGAAGTTGCCAAATATACCGTAAAACACGATGCTCAATGACTAGTAATCGTGCCAAAATGGGCTGAAATAGTACAATACCAAAAACAGCAACAAAACTTAACTGAAAACCGATATTATAAATGTAAAAAGGGTTAAAAAGCAGAAGAATAAACAAAGCAGCAAATAATGTGTTGAAAATATACGTTCCCCTTTTTAAATGTATACCAATAGTCACAAAACTAAACATCGTTACTGCACGAACTACTGATGGCGACAAACCTGTAAGCAAAGCATAAAACCATAATATAGAAAGTATCAATACACTTTTGATAATTACTCCATACTTAACTTGTTCCATACCTTTGAAAACAATATTAAGCAACCATAATAAAATACCAATATGCAAACCTGAAATAGCAAGTATATGCATCACTCCAGCTCGTCCATAATCTTGACGAAGTGACTTGTCAATGCCTTGCTTATCTCCAAGTAGTAAGCCTTTAAAAACAGCAAAAGACTGTGGTTTAAATCCTTTGTTTTTTAAACGATTGATCACTTTTTTACGCCAATCTAACGCCCATTTTTGTATACTTGCTTCTTGCCCTAAAACTATATAATCATTACAATACAATTGTTTATACACTTGTTGATGCTTCATAAAAGCATTATAATTAAAACCATAAGGGTTTTTAGGAGAAGCAATCGTTTTGAAAACTGATCGAACAACTAGTTGATCACCCAATTGAAGTGGCTTTAAACTATCTGAGACTAATACTAGTGTTTTTCCTGTAACAGGTTTATTCGCTATTTGAGAAACAGCAGCTATATATTTGTGCGTATATTTATCCGGTTTTAAAACAGATGTTATTTGAAGAACACTAGTTACATTATCAGATTTAATATAGTGTAGATAATGATTTGCTTTATTTTTATCTTGATGTAAATATACCGTAACTACTCCCAATAACAAAAATGTAAAATAACTGATAATACTAAAGACTACAGTACTCGAAAAACGTTTTTTATTACGGTAATACTGCCCAATGAGTCCTAAAAAAGAAAGTCCTAAGAGGGTAACGACAGGCACTATTGGCATTTCATAATTAAAACCCAATACTATTCCTAACAAAAAAAATAGTGTAAGACGTATTAAGATATAGTGCAACCATTTCATAGGCTTAGCGGTTTGGTGCTAGCAAGTTACTAAATATAATGTATATTTGCGCTATGCAATACGAAAAAAAACAAGAACAAACCAACAAAGACTATTATATAAACGAAGAAGGGTATCGCGTTTTTACCGAGGCATTCCATCTAAAACGTGGCTATTGCTGCAAAAATGGGTGTAAGCACTGCCCTTATGGATTTGATGCAAAAACAAGACGTTTTAAAAAATAAGTTACTTATTCTTACGAAATTGAATCAACAACAATCCTGAAAGACTAATAACTGTAGTAATAACTGGCAGCATTCGCGTGCGTACTCTATCTAATGCATCGTTACTAAAATACCATATAGCAACACTTACTATTGCTATTAGTACAAAGAGAATACTGAAAACGGTTAAATGATTGTTTTTTTGTGATAGCTTTACTATCATTTCGTAGAGTAAGACAATCGTTGCTAAAACAAAAAAAGTTATTAAACCTAAGTACAAAGCGTAAAGTACTGGATTCTCAAGTGAATTGATGCAGTAATCTGCTGTAAAACAAGTGTCAACACGCGTTTCTGTAGGTAGAATCAAAAAACCAAAAGCTAATGAAAACAACAAACCAACAAGTAAGTAGGATAGTGTTTTATGACGCTCTGAAAAAGATTTTTTAACAGGTACTGTATTTATTTGTAAGGGTTTTTGTGTATTGTCTTTATTGAGAGACCAAACTATTTTTTCATCTTTATTCATCGTAATTAGTTTTTTACAAAAATACACCCATTATCCTTAGAGAAGTGTAATATTTGTTACCTGTTTTTTTGCTAATCAATTAGAAATAATTGTAAGGCATCAGCTATTTTTCTGTTGTCTGATAATCGTGGTATTTTATTTTGCCCACCCAATTTACCAATTGACTTCATGTACTTATTAAACCCTCCTTTTTGTACTTTTCGTATATGCAATGGTTGCAAAATGGAACCTTCAATCAAATCTTTGTAATATACATTTTGAGCTTGCATTTCAGTATCAATTAACCTAGCAAAAACTTCCATATCTTTGGGTTCATTTTCAAATTCAATAAACCATTCGTGATAAGGCAATCCTTCTGATGAATTCACCTGTGGAGCTACTGTAAATTCAGAAATTCGTATATCTGTTGATTTCGAAATAGCTTTTTCTATCGCCTCGTCCACTTCTTTCCCAATGACGTGCTCACCAAATGCAGATATAAAATGTTTTATACGTCCTGTTACTTTTATACGATAAGGTTTTAAGGAAGTAAATTGTACTGTATCGCCAATATTATAAGCCCAAAGGCCAGCATCTGTATTGAGTATAATAACATAGTTCACTCCTAATTGAACATCTTTAAGGCTTAACCTTTCGGGGTTTTCATCAAAATAAGTAGCTGCAGGCATAAACTCATAAAAAATACCACTATTAAGTAATAATAACATGCCTTCAGCATCTTGCGAGTCTTGGTATGCTATAAATCCTTCTGAAGCTGGATAGAGTTCTACATAATCTATTTTTTTTCCTATTAATTGTTCGAACTTTTGTTTGTAAGGTGAAAAATTGACGCCACCATAAATAAAGAAATTAAAATTAGGAAATAGTGTACTAATTGACTTTCCAGATTTAGCTATTAAACGCTCAAAATACATTTGTACCCAAGAAGGAATACCGCTAATGACCGTCATATCCTCAGTAATAGTTTCTGATACAATCTTATCTACCTTAGTTTCCCAATCTTCAATACAATTGGTTTCCCAAGATGGTAATCTGTTTTTTTGAAGGTAATTTGGCACATAATGTGCCACAATACCGCTTAATCTTCCGAGTTGAATACCACCAACTTGTTCCAAAACAGGGCTTCCTTGAAGAAAAATCATTTTACCATCAACCCAAGAAGCATCACCGGTTTCATAAATATACAGTAGCAATGCTTGTTTTGCTGCCTCAATATGATGCGGCATCGATGTTTTGCTTATCGGAATATATTTTGCACCAGAAGTAGTCCCAGATGTTTTAGCAAAATAAATGGGTTTACCCTTCCAAAGCACGTCACTAGCTCCGCTAATAATCTGATCTACATAAGGTTTTAAGCCTTCATAATCCCGGATTGGCACATTTTTTTTGAATGTTTCATAGTCTGTGATGCTTTCAAAATGATGATCTTTACCAAATTGTGTTTCTTTTGCAGTTTGCATTAAAAAATCAAATACTTTTTGTTGCGTTTCAATAGGGTTTTTTGCCCATTTTTGTACTTTATGATATGTTAAACGAGCTAATTGTTTTGCTATAAAAGATTTAATACGCATTATTTTGAAAAATCAATAAAATTAGTAGGGTTTACAGGTTTTCCATTCATCCAAAGTTCGAAGTGCAAATGCGGGCCCGTGGTCAATTCGCCTGTATTACCAGATTCAGCAATTACTTCTCCACTTTTTACATACTCGCCTTGTTTTTTGAGTAATGCCGAATTGTGTTTGTACACCGAGATAAGATTATGTGGATGTTTCAAAATAATAACATACCCCGTTTCTGCTGTCCAAGATGCAAAAATCACAGTGCCTTCTGTTATTGCTTTAATAGGTGTGTTTTTTGCAACAACAATATCTACTGCATAATGCTCTTTTTCCATACTAAAACCCGAAGATATTTTTCCTTTTACAGGTGTAAATAGCGCATATTTTGTTTTAAAATCGGTTGTTTTACCTATATTGTGTCTAATTTCTTGATCTACAGCATCGCGTAGGGCAATTTCATCTTTACTTGGTTTTAAATTTAAAGAATCTTTGTTTTTATTAATAATCGCTATTATTGAATCTTTATTTAATGAAGTAACAGGAATATCTCCAACAAGTGCTTTTTGGGTGTTTTTTAACAAAAATTGTGTCTGAGAAGTCATTTCTACTAAAGAATCAAGCTCTTCTTGCATCTCCAAAGCGTCTTTACGTACTTGAATAGATGAATAACCGGGTATATATTCTCTAAATGGAGTATAAGCAATTACAGCAAAAGTAATTCCAACAACAAACAAGGTCAAAAGCATTAATGCTATAAAGACATTAAGTCTATTGAGTTTAAAAGAGGCATGCTCTTGAAAAGTATCTTCATTCATTACCACAAAACGGTATTTTAGAGATAGTTTATGAAGAAATTTTTTATATTTACTCTTTTTATTCATCTTACAAAGATATAAAACAGAATATTAAAATGAATATATCTGAAAAAACATTTAACAATTTACCATACTTTTAAGAAAAGGTACTACATTTGTGGTGTGTAATTAAAAAATTAAAAAATTATGAATATATATTTAATAACAGGTCCTTACCAAATTGTTTTAGTAGTTGTTTTAGCTGTTTTACTTTTCGGAGGTAAAAAAATACCAGAATTAATGCGCGGTCTAGGAACGGGTATAAAAGAATTCAAAGATGCTACCAAAGCTGAAGATTCTGATAAAATAGAAAACGAAGACTAATTTTAACATCTTCTTAACGCTTGTGGCATAGTTATTGAGACTTAAATTACAATAATTATAAATTTACTTATTATGAAAAAATTTAAGACTTTGTTGTTTTTCTTAGCATTAACAAGCGTAACTTTTGCGCAGACAGATTTAAAAAAAGGATCGCATCCAATTACTCCTTCTTCTGACAATGCATATTTGTATGCAGAGTGGCTTCCTGCTGTTATTCATTTAACAGATAACACATCTCAAAAGGTAAATGCAAGGTATAATGTAGCGCTCCAAGAAATGGAAATACAAGACCAAGCTAATGAGTTTTCATTAGACCAAACACTTAGTAAAAAAGTAGTCATCAACAACGTCTCTTTTGTTCCTAAATTTGAAGGAAAAGGGTTTTATCAAGAGCTTGAAAGCACACCACTATTTACTTTCTACAAACAGTTTATTAAAAAACCAGGGCAAAAACTGCAAGTACAACTTTATAAAAAGAACATCAAAACAGGAAAAATGATGCGCTTTAAAAAAGAAGGCATTCAAAAAAACCCATTTATCATAGATAACACCGCTATAGAAAAATTAAGTAGCGTTAAAGAAGTTAAAGAAAACAATGTGCAACGCACAATAATAAATGGTGCTTACCAAGGAAAAAACGGATTAGGGAAAACATCAGAAAGAGAAGGTGTTATTTCTACAGGAATTACCACTTTTGATAATCGTGAAAAAACAGTTACAGGTTCTGTATTTCTTAACGATAAAGCTGCAATGGCAAGTGTTTATCTTAAAAATGAAAATAAAAAAATAATTGCTCCTGTTCGTTTTAATGTTGAAACAAACGAATTTATTCTTTACTTTAATAATAAAACAATCACATTAGATCCTCTACAAATTAAAAAAGTGATTTTTAATAAAAAAATATTTATCCCTTATTCAGATTTACAATTAAATGTTAATTTTTATCAATATCTCGGTAAACTTAATGGTAAAGAACTTTTAAAAAAATACTATATAGAAAAAATTGATGAAACGTATATCCCAGGGAAATCTACAGGAGACCTAAAACAAAGAAGAAAAATAAAAAGTAAATTTTTAGTGAGCAATACACGTACTGGAAGTATCAAGCCAATCAAAAAGAATAAAAAAACACTACTTGCATTGTTTGGTAAAAAGCAAAAGCAAATTGAAAAATATGTTAAACAAAATAAAATTAACATCAAAAACAGTGAGCAATTAGCACGTCTAATTAAGTACTATCACACGCTATAAAGATAGAGACAAATACAATTTAAAAGCTACCAAATAAGGTAGCTTTTATTATTTAAAACTATTATTCAGATAATAGTTATTATTAGCATATCTTTGCCCCTATGAATACAAAAAGTAAAGAAAATAAACCATTGCGTTTTCACAACAATCTTGTCAATGCCACTGTAGATGCATTAAACTATATTTTTAATGATGGCGTATATGCTGATAAAGCAGTACAAACAGCCTTAAAAAGAGATGCACGATTTGGTGCTCGCGATAGAAAATTTATAGCTGAAACAATTTATGAAATTGTACGTTGGAAACGCTTATATAATGAAATAGCAGAAACAAAAAACCACTTCAACAAGAAAAATCTATGGAAGCTTGTTGCTGTTTGGGCTGTAGTCAACGGACACAATCTCCCTGATTGGAAAGAGTTCGCTAAAACACCTGTTAGACGTATTAAAGGACGGTTTAAAGAACTTCAAAAAATACGCAAATTCAAAGAATCTATCCCTGATTGGTTAGATGCTTTAGGCGAAAAAGAATTAGGTAGTTTTTGGGATGAAGAAATTCACGCTTTAAACCAACAAGCTCAAGTTGTATTGCGTACAAACACGCTCAAAACCACAGCACACCGCTTACAACAACTTCTAGAAAAAGAAGATATAGCAACTGAAACACTGCGTTTTTATCCTGATGCTTTGGTATTAACAGAACGTAAAAATGTATTTCAAACCAAACTATTCAAAGACGGACTTTTTGAAGTACAAGACGCATCCTCTCAAAAAGTAGCTGAGTTTTGTAATGTAAAACCAGGGCAACGTGTTATTGATGCTTGCGCAGGCGCAGGAGGAAAAACACTACATCTTGCTGCTCAAATGGAAAATAAAGGTCAGCTTATAGCTATGGATATTTATGCTAATAAGTTAACCGAACTAAAACGTAGAGCCAAACGAAACAACGCACACAATATACAAACCAAAGTAATAGACTCTACCAAGGTCATCAAAAAAATGAAAAATTCTGCTGATGTGGTACTGATAGACTCACCTTGCTCTGGATTAGGTGTGTTAAAACGAAATCCTGATGCCAAGTGGAAACTTCAACCTGAATTTTTAGATAAAATAAAAGCAACACAAGCCGAAATTTTAAATAATTATGCCCAAATGGTAAAAGATGGCGGAACACTAGTATATGCTACTTGCTCAATTTTGCCTTCTGAAAATGAAGAACAAGTAAAAAAATTCTTATCTTTACACAACGAATTTGAATTAGTTGATTCAAAAAGCATTTCTGTTGCAAAATCTGGTTTTGACGGATTTTTTATGGCAAAAATGAAAAAGAAATAAATTATGAAAAAACAATTTACTTTATTATTTAGTTTATTAACCATCCTAGTATTTGGTCAAATACCTGCTGGTTACTACGACTCAGCTTCTGGCCTTACTGGAGCTCCATTGAAAGCCGAACTCAATAACATTATTGATGGTCATACCGAATTTTCTTATTCTCAAGTATGGGATCAACTCAAATATACCGATGAAGACCCTAACAATTCAAATAATGTGCTATTGCTCTACACCGGTTGGTCATATCCAAAAAATGATAATGGTGGAGCTGTAACCGAATGGAATAGAGAACATACTTGGGCAAAATCACATGGTGGTTTTGGTACAACTATGCCTACAGGAACAGATTTACACCATTTACGTCCTACAGATGTTACGGTAAATTCTGCTAGAGGAAACCTCTATTTTGATAATGGAGGAAGCCAATACAGTGACCCTTCTCGATATGGACAATCAGGAACTTTTCCTACAGGATGTTACCGTGATGGTGATTCTTGGGAACCACGTGATGAAGTAAAAGGTGATGTAGCACGTATGATTTTTTATATGGCAACACGCTATGAAGGTGAAAATGGTGAAGTTGACCTTGAAGTTTATGATGGCATTCCATCTAATGGTTCTGACCCTTTACACGGTGTACTCTCTACATTATTAGCTTGGCACAATAGCGATCCTGTTTCTGCTTGGGAAGTACGACGTAATAACAGAATCTACGAGCGTCAAGGCAATAGAAATCCATATATTGATCATCCAGAATATGTGCAAGCTGTTTGGGGTGGAACAGTAGATAATACAGCACCGACAGATCCTGCAAATTTAGTAACTTCTAATGCTACAAGTAACAGTTTAACACTTACTTGGACACCATCTACTGATGATGTAGGCGTTGATCATTATGATGTATATGTTGACAATGTAAATACCTATACTGCTACAAACACCCCATTTGTTGCAACAGGATTAAGTGCAAACACCAACTACTGCTTTACAGTGGTAGCAGTAGATGCTGCAGGAAATAGCTCTAATGACAGTAATCAAGCGTGTGGAACTACACTTGATAGTGCTAGCCCAGGCTCAGATTGTGCCAATGAAACTTTTGAAAACACACCAGCATCTGGTTCATATAATCCTTTTTCTTGGACAGGAGATAATGGTGCAATATGGAATACTACAAATTCAAGAACTGACCAAACTATAAATAATAAAGCACTTGTCCTAAAGAATGGTGTTTTAACAAGCCCTAGCATTGTTGGCGGTATTGGGTCTTTAACCGTAAAAACAAAACGATTTTTTAGTGGAGGGTCTGGTTCTTATGATGTAGCTGTAAATGGCACAACTGTAGGAACCGTAGCTTATGATGCTACCGAACAAACCGTTACTATTCCTAATATTAATACAACAGGAAGTATAGTAGTGACATTGAGTAAAACAGCTTCTAGTAGTTCTAGTGATCGTGTTGGTTTTGACGATTTATCATGGACATGTTATGCTACAGCTTCCGTAGACGAAGAAAGTTTAGATACCTTAAAAATCTATCCTAACCCTATTAAAAACGGACTGTTTTATATTAATTATTCAAAACCTATACATCTGATTATTTTCAATATTCTTGGTAAAAAAGTCTATGAGAAACAACATGTTGCTAATGATGTAATTGACATATCAAATCTTAAAGCGGGTATTTATTTGGTTAAAATAATAGGTGAATTTGCTACAACTTATAAAAAAATAAAGATTCAGTAAATATCATCATATCTAGTCTTAAAAAACATCCTATATAGGATGTTTTTTTAAGACTAGATATATTGTAAAATAATAACATCTTAAATACAGCAGGTAAAACAGTTTAACTTATTCTTCTGTTAAAGCATTTGATTTTTTAACCAATCGGTATACAAAAAAACCTAAAAATATAAGTATTAAATAAGGAAATACCATCAAGTATTGAATACCATTATTTACACCTTCAGCTAAATCTTTATTTCCTTCACTTTCTAATGTAGCACGACACATAGCACATTGTGCTTCTAGAAAATAAGAGCCTATCAGCATTAAAAATAATAAAAAATGTTTCATAAGATTTAAGTATAATAAGGTGAAATCATAAGGTAAACCACAACTCCTGAAATAGCAACATACAACCAAATTGGAAATGCAATACGCGCTATTTTTTTATGTTTATCAAAATCAGTATTCAAAGCACGTACAAAAGTAATCAAGACCAAAGGCACAACTGTTATGGATAAAATAATATGCGATATCAATATAAAGAAATAAATGTATCTTAGCGTACCTTCGCCGCCATAATGTGTGCTTGTACTAGTCATATGGTAAGCTACATAAAGTACTAAAAAAATAGCCGAGCAAAGCATAGCTGTTTTAATCAAACGCTCGTGGAGTGTTCTTTTTTTATTTTTGATAGCCCACAAAGCAGCTATTAAAAGAACTGCTGTAAAAGCATTAATACTAGCATATATTGGTGGTAAAAAAGTAAGTGGTGTTGCGTTGGGTATTTTATAGCCAAATAGTATCGCTACAGCAAGTGGTATTGTTATAGAAAGTATGGTAATAAGCTTGTTGTATTTGTATTTACTCATCTAATAGTTTCTTTATATCTTCTTTAATCATACGCATCGTCTTAGGGTCTAAAGCATCGTAATATACCAATGGATTCTCAAAACCGCCTTGCTTTATCTCTCTAGAGCGTATATTGCCCTCTTTATCTATTAATGCAAATAAACCAGAGTGTTCAAATTTATCTTCTAGTTTTGGGTTTTCTCCTGCAAAGAGATTAAACCCTTTATTAGCAAGATTATAAATATAGTCTTTGTCTCCAGTAAGCATATTCCAATTTTTCATACTCACACCTAGCTCTTGCATATGTTGCTTTAGTTTTTCTACCGTATCACGTTCTGGATCTATAGAGATAGAGACAATGGCAAACTCTCGGTTGAGTCCAAATTTGTCTTGAAGTTGTAACATGCTTTTATTCATCTTAGGGCAAATACCTCCACAACTCGTAAAGAAAAACTCCAAAACATAGACCTTACCTTTTAGGTCGGTATTAGTAAATGGTTTGTTCTCTTGATTAGTTAATGTAAATACAGGTGCTTTTCCAATAGTTACCAAATCATTATGAGACATTCTTGCCACTATTTTAGGGATAGCATAAATACCAAATAATAAAATAATAAACGATATGCCTATATAAGAATAGTTTTTTTTCTCCATAATTACTCTTGTTTTTCTCTATATTGATCTAGCATTTTATCTTCGCGTAATGCATTATTCTTTTTTAATGCCAATCGGTATTCTGCCAATATTATTTTTACATCATCTATCATATAGTTATTCAAATCTGCAACCACACGTGCATTATAACCGTAGCGCTGATCTTTCTTACGTCCGCGCAATCCATTTTCTCTACCAATAATAAATACCAAATCAATACCAAGCTTTTCATCTAAATTATAAGGCGTTTCTAAATCTGAGAAGAAATTTACTAAGGTTTCATCATCTAAAAACACAAAGTTCCATTTTTGGGTATCGCTATAACTCGCTAACTTTTTTTTGATTGCCGCCGCTTCAGTTTCCATACCTTTGGGCATCGCCATTACAAACTGTAAACTGTTGTATTTATAAAAACGTTTGTATATTTTCTCATTGAGATTAAAAATATTATCCTTGTGCTGCAAAGCATCTTTACCTAAAAAACCAAGTATCGTAATGTGGTTTTTTAAAGTAATGACTTCTCCCGAAAGATTCTTTGCATCAGCTAAATCTGAAACAGACTTTGTAAGCACAGGCAAATGTCCAAATTGATGTTTCCCTGATGAGAGTATTAAATCAAAAGTGATAGGAAACACAAATAAAGCTAGAAGTATCAAAACTTTATTGCGTTTACTTTTTTTAGTAGCTGTATTATGATTGTGTTTTTTTGTCATGAATAGAAAAAGACGGCATTTGCCGTCTTATATTTTTTTTATTTTATTGCTTAAAAGTCTTTACTAATATGATAAAACTTATCACTTCCTATAAACATATCGTGCATATAACCTCCTTCTGTTAAGAAGATAAACATAATATATGAAACATAGAAAACAATAGAATATACCATTAATCTTCTAAAAAATGAATTCTCATTTTCCATGTGCATAAATGCATATACTATATAGTATGCTTTAACTAATGTAAGGATGATGAAAAACCAGTTGATTAACTTTAATCCTATAAAGCTATGATCTGCTAAAAATGCAGGTTTTATTATTCCTACAAAAACTTCTATTACAGTAATGACAAGCAATAAGAAGAATACAAACCAGATTCTTTTTGTATGTGATGAATTTTGTGACATTTCAAATATTTTTTTTAATTAAACTAAATAGAAGAAGGTAAATACAAATACCCAAACTAAATCTACAAAGTGCCAGTAAAGACCAACTTTTTCTACCATTTCGTAGTGACCACGTTTTTCATAAGTACCAAGTACTACATTAAAAAATATGATAACATTGATTACTATACCAGAGAAAACGTGAAAACCGTGAAAACCTGTGATAAAGAAGAAGAAATTGGCAAACAATGGTTTTCCATATTCATTATGAATCATATTTGCACCTTCTACTACACCTACAGCTTGTTTTATTTTTGACAAAGAAGCTTCGTGAGAAAGTATTTCTTTATGCCCATTGGCTAAAATATTTTCTGTCTTAATACGCAATTTTGGATTGGCTTTAAAACCAGCAGTAACATTAGCTACAGAAATAGTTGGTACTGCATGGGAATCTTCAGAGAACCAAATACCTTTGTCTCTCGTGTCTGCAATACGCTCCGAGTTACCAATAGCAAAGCTATGGATATTTACATGTTTTCCTGTTTCATCTACAAATTGTAGGATATTACCACTTCGCGTTTCTAATGCACCATGTGACCCCTTGATAAAAGTTTTCCATTCCCAAGCTTGTGAGCCTACAAATATTAAACCACCAATGATAGTCAGTAGCATATACAAGATAACTTTGTTTTTTTTCATATGATGTCCTGCATCTACAGCAAGTACCATAGTGACAGAAGAAAATATTAAAATAAAAGTCATAAATGCCACATAAAGTAAGGGTTGTGGACTATGGGTAAATGGTACGTGAGTAAAAACCTCTTCGGCAATAGGCCAAGTGGCTATAAATTTAAAACGCATTAATCCATATGCTGCTAAGAACCCAGAAAATGTTAAGGCATCTGACAATATGAAGAACCACATCATCATTTTTCCATAACTCACATTAAACGGTCTTGAACCACCTCCCCAATCGGATTTGCTGGCAGTAGTTGCTACTGTACTCATAAATAAATTATTTTTAGTTTTTTAGTCGGTAACAAAAGTAACAAAAAAAAGTTAACTATAAAAATATAGAAATAAAAATAAAAACAACCATAGCAAATCTAAGAAATGCCAAAATTCATAACCTAATTCAAAGCCAAGAAATGAGCTTGCGGTATATTTATTTTTAATACTATTAACATATAAGGTAATAAGCACGATTATAGCTACAAAAACATGTAGTAAATGCCCCCAAGATATTATAAAAAGCATCGATGATGCCACTTGACTTTGTGCGCCAAATGCATAGTGATGCTGCTCATGCAAGGTTTGGAAACCTAGTAATTGAAAATACACAAATATTAAACCTAATACTAGTGTTATGGCGAGCCACAAGCGTTGTTTTTTTTGATTATTTTTCAGTAATTCTTTTTTTGCAAGCATTAAAGTAGCGCTACTCAAGAGTATTATAATGGTACTGTAATAAAATGCCTGAGGTAAACCTATTTTTACCCAATCTGTTTTGCTTGCACGCATAACGTATGCACTAGTAAGTCCTGCAAACATCATAATGATACTTACAAACAGAAACCAAAGCATCATACGTTTAGCATTGCTTTGTTTTTGTTGTTCAATGTTTTGTTGTTTCATAATTATTGTAATAAAAATTTATCTACCAATAGCATTAATTGCATCAATGTAAGATAGGATACGCTAGCCAACATCAATTGTTTTGCTGTTTTATTTGTTTTGTCTTTTTTAAGTTTTAATGCAAAATGTAATACGCCAAAACCTAATAAGGCAATGATTAGTGCGCCAAAAATAGTCAGTTTTAATGCACCTGTATGACCAAAAACTGGAATAATAGAAACAATAATAAGCATTACACTATACAATACTATTTGTCGTAAAGATGCTTTGTCTTTTTTTCCTGTTGGTAATAAATGAAATCCTGCTTTTTTATAATCTTCATCCAGAAACCAAGCTAATGCCCAAAAATGAGGGAATTGCCAAATAAATTGAATTAAAAAAAGCATTCCTGCTTCTATACCAAAGTGATTGGTTGCCGCTACCCAACCGAGCATAAATGGTATTGCTCCTGGTAATGCGCCTACAAAAATAGATAATGGTGTTATTGTTTTAAGTGGTGTATAAGCGCTGACATACAAAAAAATAGAAATAGCGCCAAAAAGGGCTGATTTTTCATTAATTGTATAAAGCATTGCGATACCTGATAATGCAAAAATAGTAGCAATAACAAAGGCTATTTCTTTAGAAATCCGCCCTGAAGGCAAAGGTCTATGTTTAGTACGATTCATTTTTTTGTCTAAATCACGTTCTATGATTTGATTGTATGCATTGGATGCGCCAACCATAAAATAACCGCCTAAAAACAACAGTCCTAGTGTTTTAAAATCTACTGTTTCTGCGCCTAATACATAAGCTATCAAAGAGGAAAAAACAACGCTCAATGAGAGTTTAAATTTTGTTAATTGCAAAAAATCTTTAAAAAAAGATGGTCTTTCTTGATTTGTCAATTTGTAATCGTTTTTTAGTTAAGCAAAACTACATTTTTTTAAGATTACT
>JALSVQ010000012.1 GCA_027073495.1 Flavobacteriaceae bacterium
CAATAGAATTGAAACAAGATTGTGCATTTGTTGCAGTACCTATAAGTATTGCTGATACTTTGGTAGAAAAACTAAACAATAGTCGATTGAAAAAGAAAAAAGTCAGAATAACACGAATTTAACTACACTAAATAAAGCAATGAATCTTGTCTATGATATTTTTTTTTTAAGATTATTCACTATTTGGTTGGAAAAATTATATAATGGCACTATCTTTGTATCATAATTAGTATATTAAAAATTAAAAATAATAAAATGAGTAAAGGAACAGTAAAATTTTTCAATGAAGCTAAAGGTTTCGGATTTATCACAGAAGAAGGCGTAGACAAAGATCACTTTGTACACGTTTCAGGTTTAATAGATGAAATTCGTGAAGGCGATGAAGTTGAATTTGAACTAAAAGAAGGAAATAAAGGATTAAATGCAGTTAACGTAAGAGTGCTGTAAGTATAAAATACTTTAAGATTAAAAAAGCCCATCAATGATGGGCTTTTTTTATGAAATGATTTAGTAATTTTCTGAAAAACAATAATTCTAAAACAGAATCATAATTGATATTATGTAAAATAGAATTTTTATAGACACTCCTATACATAATAAAAGAATTGTTAATTAATAAACCCGCTGAATTTAGCGGGTTTATTAATTTTGATAAATTGTGGTGAGTTACAGCCATTTTAAAAAGAAATCCATCATTGCTTCTTTACGATCATAGTGCAGTTTAATATACGTTTTCATATCATCACGTAATGTTGCTTGCTCATTTTGAAGTTTTCCATCTATAGCTTCATTATAATCAACTAAATTGATACGTTTCATTTTTGAGCCAATACGATATTGCAACATTTTCCAGTAAAATTCTATTTTGAAATGTTTCTAATGGTCTTGTTGACATTGTAAAAAATTTCACTTCTTTTCAAATTCATTTTTTACCACCTTTAGTTAAAATAATAGCCAAAATGGTTCTAATGATTAGCTTTTATTAAAAATAACAACTTCTAGGTTTATAACAAAAAAGACCTTAAATACTTAGTATTCAAGGTCTTTTTATATTTTTAAAAGAGTATATTTTTATCCTCCAAAATCATCAAAACGGATATTCTCATCAGCAAGACCAAAGTCCTCTCCCATTTTTTGCACCGCCTTATTCATCAGTGGTGGTCCACAAAAATACAATTCTAAATCTTCTGGATTCTCGTGTTTAGATAAATATTGGTCTATTACCACTTGGTGGATAAATCCAACAAAACCATCTCCAGCTTCATCATTGATATCTTCTTTCACTTTCCAATTATCTTCTTCAGATGGATCAGAAAGTGCAATATAAAACTTAAAGTTAGGAAAATCTTTTTCCAAATCTCTAAAATGTTTTACATAGAACAATTCACGTTTTGAACGACCTCCGTACCAATAGGTAACTTTACGCCCTGTTTTTAGGGTTCTAAACAGTTGATATAAATGTGAACGCATTGGTGCCATACCAGCTCCACCTCCTACATACAGCATTTCTGCATCAGAATTATTGATAAAAAACTCTCCATAAGGACCAGAAACTATTACTTTATCTCCTGGTTTTCTGCCAAATATATACGAAGATGCTACTCCAGGATTTACATCCATCCATCCGCCTTTTTCTCTATCAAAAGGTGGTGTAGCAATACGTACATTTAGCATTACACGTCTTCCCTCTCCAGGGTAAGAAGCCATAGAATACGCACGTTCTACGTCATCAGTGTTTTTCATTACCAAAGGCCAAAGTTTGAATTTATCCCATTCTAACTGGAATTTATCAGCTTCTCCAGGATGCTCTTCTGGATGTGCTGTTATATCCATATCTTGGAATTTTACTTCGGTATTTGGTATTTCTATTTGTATATAACCACCAGCTTTATAATCCATATCTTCTGGTAATTCTACTACAAATTCTTTAATAAAAGACGCTACATTGTAGTTAGATACCACTGTTGCTTCCCATTTCTTGATTCCAAATATTTCTTCTGGAATTTGTATTTTCATATCTTGTTTTACCTTTACTTGACAGCCCAAACGAGCACCTTCGGCAAGTTCTTTACGTGTAAAGTTTGGTATTTCTGTAGGTAATGGCTCTCCTCCACCTTCCAAAACGTGACATTCACATTGTAAGCAAGTTCCTCCACCACCACAAGCAGATGGCAAAAATATTTTGTTGTTTCCTAAAGTAGATAGCAATGAAGCTCCTGTTTCTACCTCTATTTCGCGTTCGCCATTGATTGTTAATTTAACCTTTCCAGAAGGCATTAATTTTGCTTTTGCAACAAGCAGAATTACTACCAAAATTAAGGTAACAATTAAAAAAGCGGCAATACTATATATTATTGTAGTTCCCATTTTTATATTATAATTTTATTCCCATAAAACTCATAAAAGCTATAGCCATTAACCCTGTAATGATAAAGGTTATTCCTAAGCCTTTTAAAGGTTTTGGTACATTTGAATATTCTATTTTTTCACGTATAGCAGCTAGTGCAACAATAGCTAATAACCAGCCAATTCCTGA
>JALSVQ010000013.1 GCA_027073495.1 Flavobacteriaceae bacterium
GTTGGCACCGAAGAATAGCGTAAACGCATTACGGTATCTTGGAAGTGTTTTACGGCATAAGCCAATTCGTCATATTCTTGTTCTACAGCAAGCATAAATGCCATTGCTAGATTTGCTCCAACGGAGAAGTTTGGCGCTTGATTACCAATAATAACTGCTTCATATTCTTGTTCGGCAAGGTCAATACCTTTGTTAATAGCTTCGAGAACACCACCTCCTAATGTATTCATTTTAGATTGAAACTCAACATTAAGCACACCATCACCAAGATGTTGAATGCTTGCATCATCATTGGACCAAATGGTTTTAGTCTCACGAATAGTGTCTAAGATAATAAATGCGTCTTGACCTGGTATTTTGATGTATTCTTGTGCAGGAATATCATAATAATATTTTGCCCCTTCTTTGACTGTATAGAATGAAGCAATATCTTTATCAAGCATTGTTTGTACCCATTTATTTGGTTCATATCCTGCATCTTTCATCATTGTGATACCTGCTTCAACACCAATAGCATCCCATATTTGAAAAGGACCATGTTCCCAGCCAAAACCTGCACGCATAGCATCGTCTATACGATACAGCTCATCAGAAATTTCTGGAATACGATTTGAAGCATAAGCAAAAATGGCTGCAAATGTTTTTCTATAAAATTCGCCTGCTTTATCTTTACCTTTTACCAATACTTTGAAACGATCAACTACTTTTTCTATTGACTTAGTCATTGCCAAAGTAGGGAAGTTTACTTTTTCTTGTTTGGTATATGTAATGGTATTCAAATCTAGTGCTAAAATCTGCTTTTTACCATCAACTAGCTCTTTTTTATAAAATCCTTGTTTTGTTTTTGTTCCTAGTAATTTTTGCTCCATCATTTTGTTTACAAAATCAGGTAATTGGAACAAAGCACGCATTTCATCATTTGGGGCATTATCGTGAACTCCATTAGCCGTATGTACCAATGTATCTAAACCGACTACATCTACTGTTCTAAAAGTTGCTGATTTAGGTCGTCCAATAACAGGTCCTGTAAGTTTATCTACCTCTGCTACGGTAAGCCCTAGCTCTTGCACCACGTGGAATAAACTCATTATACCAAAAATACCAATTCTATTACCGATAAATGCGGGTGTGTCTTTGGCAAGCACGCTTGTTTTTCCTAGAAATTTCTCTCCAAACTGCATTAAAAAATCAACGACTTCCTGTTTGCAATTTGGTCCTGGAACCACTTCAAAAAGTTTTAAATAACGTGGTGGATTAAAAAAGTGTGTTACGGCAAAATGCTGTTGAAAATCTTCGCTACGTCCTTTATTCATAAATTGAATAGGAATTCCCGAAGTATTTGAAGTCACCAAAGTGCCTTTTTTACGGTATTTTTCTATTTTTTCAAAAACAGATTGTTTAATATCTAAGCGTTCTACAACTACTTCGATAATCCAATCTACATCAGCTATTTTATACATATCATCATCAAGATTTCCGGTGCTAATACGCGAAGCAAATTTTTTATTATAAATAGGAGAGGGTTTAGATTTTAATGCATTTTGCAAATGCATATTTACCAAACGATTTCGTACAACTTTATCTTCTAAAGTAAGTCTCTTTGTGACTTCTTTAGGTGTGAGTTCTCTAGGCACTATATCGAGTAGCAATACTTCTACACCGATATTGGCAAAGTGACAAGCAATTCCAGAGCCCATAATTCCAGAGCCTACAATTGCTACTTTTTTAATTCTTCGTTTCATATTATATAGTTGTTAATCTTGATTATAAATTGCTTTATTAGCAATAAGTTCATTTATAGTTTTAGATACTTCAAAAAAGTGATCTATTTTTTCTTTATCGATTGCTGCATAAACTGCATTATTAAAAGTCAGCACGGTTTCTCTAGCTTCAGCACGTTTTTTTCTACCAAAATCTGTAAGTTTTACTAAAACGACACGCTTATCATTTGGATGAGGCTCTCGGGTAATAACGCCACGATTTTCCATAGCTTTAAGAATACGCGAAAGACTTGTTGCCTCCATACCCATACGCGGTCCTAAAGCTGTAGAAGGCGTACCATTTTCTGTATCTATATTAAGCAAAGCCATAGCTGTTGCCATAGTCGTATCGTGCTTTGCCGCTTGCTCATTATACATTTTTGCTACTGCCTGCCAAGTGGCGCGCAAACAATGATCTATTGTGTTTACTCTTTCCATCTGCACAAAGATAATAAAAATTTATTATGCATGCATAACAAATTTTATTTTTAACATTATTTTTATATTTATTAGGAGATTTAGATTAAATAAAAAAGTTTCACTTCGCAATAAAATAAAAGCATACTATCATTAAAAATTGTATTTTTGCCTAAAACAAATCTATGAACAGAATAGAATTACTATTAATAGCTGCCAATGTCATATTTTCTTATATGGCTTTCAATGATATCCATTTATTTAATAAGTACAAATTTCAAGTAGGACCAATTAAAAATGGAGAAGTAATACGGCATCTAAGCTCTGGATTTTTGCATGCCGATTTTTCGCATCTTTTATTCAATATGCTTACATTATACTTTTTTGCTCCAATAGTAATTGCTCGTTTAGGTACTAATTCTTTTTTACTAATATATTTTACTAGCTTACTTTTGGGTTCCTTACTTTCATTTCAATATCATAAGAATGACAATCATTATTCTGCAGTTGGTGCTTCTGGTGCTGTATCGGGTATTTTGTATGCCGCTATAATGATTTACCCTGAAATGACCTTGCGTTTGTTTTTTGCTATACCAATACCTGGTTGGTTATTTGCTATTGGATATATGTACTATACTATATATGGTATGAAAAATCAAATAGGAAATATTGGTCATGCTGCCCACCTTGGAGGTGCTATCGCTGGCTTTTTACTAGCTTTATTTCTAGACTCAAGTATTATACATAATCATTTAACTTTTGTAATACTATTGGCTATACCTATAGTTTATTTATTATTTTTTGAAAAGAAATTTATCCGCTAATGCAAGGAATAGTTATAAAATCTACTGGAAGTTGGTTTCGTGTAATGACCGATGATAAAGCCTACGAATGTCGTATTAAAGGAAAGTTTCGTATTCAAGGTATCAAAACAACAAATCCTGTTGCTGTTGGTGACCATGTTTTATTTGAACTCGAAGACGATAAAGAAACTGGTGTCATCACCAAAATATTAGAACGGAAGAATTATATCATCCGTAAATCTGTTAATTTATCCAAACAAACGCAACTCCTTGCTGCAAACATAGACCAAGCATTTCTCTTGGTAACATTGGACACTCCTCCTACTTCTACTGGTTTTATAGACCGTTTTTTGGTTTCTGCAGAAGCCTATCACATCCCTACTATTATTGTTTTTAATAAAATGGATGAGTTACAAAAAAATCCTAATTTATTAAAACAGCAAAAAGAACTAAAAGCCATTTATGAGCAAATTGGCTATCAATGTTTGGAAATATCGGCATTAAAAAAGGAAAATATAACAGCCATAAGTAAGCTTATGCAAGGTAAAGTAAGTACTTTTGCAGGGCATTCTGGAGTTGGTAAATCAACATTGGTCAATGCTATTGAACCTCATTTAAATTTAAAGACAAAAGCAATTTCTGAAAGTCATAGTCAAGGGCAACATACAACAACATTTGCTGCGATGTACCCTTTGTCATTTGGAGGCTACATTATTGACACGCCAGGAATCAAAGGGTTTGGATTGGTAGCGATGGAACAAATAGAATTGAGTAATTATTTTCTTGAATTTTTTAAACGAAGAACGGATTGTAAGTTTAATAATTGTATTCACTTAAACGAGCCAAATTGTGCTATTAAAACAGCTGTTGAAAATGGTGAAATAGCCATTTCCCGCTATGAAAATTACCTACAAATGCTCGAAGATGATCAAAACTACCGCTAAATGAAAGTAGTAATTCAACGTGTAAGTCAAGCTCAAGTGAGCATAGCAGGAACAATAAAAGGAAGCATCAAAAAAGGTTTGGTAGTATTGCTAGGTATTACTACTACAGATAATGAAAAAGATATTGATTGGTTGGTGCGAAAAATAACTCAACTTCGTATTTTTTCAGACGATCATGGTAAGATGAATCTTTCTTTGCAAGACTGTAATGGAAACATTTTATTGATTAGTCAATTTACGCTCTATGCAAATAGCAAAAAAGGAAATAGACCATCGTATATTGAAGCAGCTCGCCCAGAGATTGCTATTCCGCTCTACGAATTGTTTATTAAAAAACTAGAAACAGCACTTAACAAACCCATACAAACAGGTGTTTTTGGAGCTGATATGCAAGTTTCTCTGGTTAATGATGGTCCTGTGACTATAATACTTGATAGTACTTTGTAGTAATTGTTTTTACTAATAATGATAACATAGATTTTTGATATTTAAACTTATAAAAAAAGGATGCATTAAATTAATGCATCCTTTTTTTATGAATTTGTAAATTGCAACTTAACTAATCAAAATTTTGTGTTGTATCTACATATGCTTTTTGAGCATTTAAAACTACTAATTTAGGCCCATTAATCACTAATCTTGCATCTACAATATATGCTACCAATTGTAATTTATCTGAAGCTGTACCTTGCGAAACTGCTGGAATAGTTACACTAAAATTACGTGTATACGTATCTCCCATTCCTGTATCAGTACTTGGTATAGCGTCTCCTAAAAGATTAGTATATATTTTTCGTAATACATGGTTATGTTCCATATTTGGAATAGTGCTATTACCTCCATAAAAAGAAGTGTAATTTGTTTGCGTTTCATGAAGTCCATCTTCTAAAAGACAAACTACCAATTTTAAGGGCTCTGTATGTGTCAAAGAAAATTTAGCTGACACATTTATAGATAAACCATTTCCTGTACGTGTAGAACTTATAGCAAGACCGACATCAGAACCGTTCTCTGCTAGAGCAGTTACTTGTGCTGTATTATCATATTCTGGGTATCTCCAATCAATACGATTTACTTTAGCCGTAGGAAAGACATCAACACCAAAGTAACTACGGAGTTGTGACTCAAATTCATATGTCATTGAGTCTCCATTGTGTATAGCTACTGGAATAGCATTGTCTGTTTCCGCTTCTACAAGCTCAATACTGTGTGCTACTCTTGGGCAATAACCACACCAAGCTCCTGTATAGTCTTCTACTAAAGGTTTTTGCGTATAGGCTACTGTTAATATTTTTACCGTTATCACATTACTTACAATATCATTGTAAGTAGCCGTAATTTCATAAGAACCTACTGTATTTGAAGAAAATACATTTGATGTCATAGCTGTTCCATCAACTTTATAAGTAACATTTGTATCATTAGTAAGGTCACGGTTGTTATTATCTACAAGATGAAAAGTCACATTTTGTCCTAAAATCGTTGTTGTTGCATCAGCTGTAGATAGTGTGATAGCATACACAACTGGATCTGTTGGTCCATCATCACCTCCACAAGACGTGAAAAAAAATGATGAACTAATTAATAATAAAGTGAAAAAATTAATCGTTTGTTTCATATTGGTATAATTATTGTTTATTTATAATAATATAACTGCGAAAATACATTTTATTTTATATTTTCGCAACAGCCATTATTAAAACATAAAAAATTTAACATTTACAATGAGAAAAATCACACAATTAGCGTTCTTTTTAGCATTAATATTTGCTTTTAAAACCGATGGAGGTAATTTACCTAAACTAAAATTGAAAACCATTAAAGGAAATACTATAGACATCAGCACTTTAGGAACTGGTAAAAAACCTGTTATTCTTTCGTTTTGGTCAACGCATTGTGCGCCATGCCTTAGAGAACTTAAAGCTATTAATGAAGTCTATGAAGATTGGCAAGATGAAACTGGCGTTACACTTTATGCTATTTCCGTAGATGATCAAAGCTCAGTTTCTAAAGTAAAGCCGCTAGTAAAACGTTTTGGCTGGAATTATGAAGTTTTATTAGATACTTCTGGAGATTTAAAACGCGCCATGAACGTGACCAATCCGCCATTTCTTTTTATCATTCAAAATGGAAAAATAGTTTACAAACACACAGGATACACTACAGGCTCTGAAGAAGATGTTTATGACAAGCTTATAGCACTTACCAAATAACAACAAACAAAATTTATTTCAAAATGAGAAAACTACAATTGCTGCTCGCATTCCTTAGTATTATAAGTTTACAAGCTCAAGATTTTGGCCATTTTAGTGGAGGCTTTGTATCTAATGCACAATGGTATCAAGATGATACAAAAACAAACAGTGTAGCACCACAAGATCAGTTTCGTGCAAATAACTATTTTAACCTAAACTATAATTACAAAGAGTTTTCAGTAGGATTACAATATGAATCGTACCAACCGAATGCTTTATTGGGTTATTCTCCCGATTTTAAGGGCGATGGTATTGCTACCTATTTTTTAAACTACAAAGCACATGACCTTGACATTACTGCTGGTTATTTCTACGAGCAATATGGTAGTGGCATGCTACTACGAACCTGGGAAGACAAACAACTTGGCGTAAATAATGCCATTAAAGGAATACGTGTTAAATTTGACGCTACAGATTTTTTAAACCTAAGTGCTTTCTTTGGTCAGCAACGCAAAGGCTTTGAACTTTCTCAAGGAACACTCCAAGGTGCCAATCTTGATTTTGACATAGCAAATATAGCAAAGCTCGATATGGCATTAAATTTTGGACTTAGCTATGTGGGACGTTATCAAGAACACAGCAATCCCAACCCTGCATTTCCTGATACAGTCAATGCTTTTTCAACACGACTTGATTTTGCCAAAGGTGATTTTGATGGAAAAATAGAACTTGTTTCTAAAGGTGCTGATGCTCGTGTAGTAAGTGGCACAATCTTTAATAATAAATTCTACAAAGGAAAGGGCTTACTTTTTGAGCTAGGGTTCAATAAATACAAATATGGTATTACTACAACATTTAGACGTGTAGAAAACCTCAACATGTACACTGACCGTTTAGCCTACGGAAATGCTTATGGTGCATTAACAGTAAATAGCATTTTAGCTCTAACCAAACAACACGATTTTAGTTTGCCTAATATCTACGTCTATCAAGCGCAATCAGGCTTGAGTTTTTTAGAAGAAAAAGCTGGAGAAATTGGTTTTCAAGTTGATGCGTATTACAATATTAACGGCGGTTACAATCTTGCGCTTAATTATTCTAAATGGAATGGTCTTGATGCCACTTTTGACAATGTCAATGAAACTTACAAAACTAATGGATTTGCTTTTGGCGAAAAATATTTCTCTGATCTAAATGTTGAAGTTGATAAAAAATTTAATAAAAAAATAAGAGCTTCTTTAGGCTATATTAATTTATTCTACAACAAAGGAAAAATAGAAGGCGGTCACGGTACTGTTAAAGCATCTGTTATCACTTCGGAAGTTAATTTAAAATTAGCCAAAAAGAAATCGGCTCGTTTTGAACTACAACATTTGAGCAGTAAAGACGATAAGAAAAATTGGGTAGCAGGAACTGTTGAATACAATTTCAATAGAAAATTCAGTATGTATCTCAATGACATGTACAACTATGGTAATGATGATACAACGAAGCAAATACATTATTACAATGTAGGCGCTGTTTATGCCAAAGGAGCAACACGTTTTGCACTTGGATATGGACGCCAACGGGGTGGTTTAGTGTGTGTTGGTGGCGTATGTCGATTTGTACCCGAAAGTACTGGTTTATCTATGAGTATAACGACTACTTTTTAATAAAAACGAATTGACTACTTGGTAAAACAAGAATATGTCATTTCGACAGAGTGAGGAACGAACGACGAGAAATCTGCTGATTCATATACTGTTTTTGTTATGAATTCCTAATCTAAAACAAATCAAAAATGAAGATTAAGTTACTAAAATACATTACTTTTTTTACATTTTTGATTTGTTCTTTTTCTAGCTTTTCACAACAAAACATAGATTTTAAGACTGTTAATGCCTCAATTACTATTGACGCATTGAGAAAAACGGTTGCAGGAGATGTCACTTACAGCTTCACTCCTACTCAAAAAAAAGATAGCATTTGGCTCAATGCTTATGCTATGAAAATAGATCATCTGACATTGGATAATAAAACCATTCACTATACAAATGCGGATAATAAAATCACTGTTTTTTCAAAATTTAAAGCAAATCTTAATTATACCTTAAAACTGCATTATACAGTTTCTCCAAAGAAAGCAATGTATTTTGTCGGATGGCAAAGTCAAGGCAGAAAACAAGTTTGGACACAAGGACAAGGTAAGGACAATAGTCATTGGATACCGCTCTACGATGAGCAAACAGACAAAGTGCTGTTCGAGATGCAGGTGATTTTTGACAAAGATTATACTGTTATTTCTAATGGACTTTTACAATCGTGCACACCAATAGATAGCAAACACAAACAATGGCATTATAAAATGAATAAGCCCATGAGTAGCTACTTACTTATGCTTGCTATTGGTAACTATAAAAAATTAGTACACAAAAGTAAAAGTGGCGTATTACTAGAAGATTATTATTACCCAAAAGACTCTTTAAAAGCACTTGCTACTTACAAATACAGCAAGCAAATATTTAACTTTTTAGAAAAAGAAATAGGTGTCAATTACCCTTGGAAAGTGTATCGTAATATTCCTGTTCAAGATTTTCTTTACGGCGGTATGGAAAACACAAGTGCTACTATCTATAACGAACGTGAATATACAGATAGTATTGGTTTCAAAGACAGACGCTATGTCAATGTTGCTGCACACGAATTAGCACATCAATGGTTTGGCGATATGGTAACAGCAAAAAGTTCAAAACACCATTGGCTTCACGAAGGTTTTGCTACCTATTATGCTTTACTAACCGAGAAAGCT
>JALSVQ010000014.1 GCA_027073495.1 Flavobacteriaceae bacterium
TGCATTATGACTCGCCAGATGAACGAGGTATTGACGTAGCATTACTGTACAAAAAAGATTATTTTGAAGTGTTGGATTCAAGACCTATCGAGCTGTTACTTTATGATGCCAAAGGCAATCGAGATTACACACGAGATATTCTTTATGTAAAAGGAAAATTACTAGGTGAAACAGTTTATGTTTTGGTTAATCATTGGCCCTCAAGAAGACGTGGTAAAGATGGAGGTAAAACCAAGCGTATGAAAGCATCGCAATTGCTTATAGATACTGTTGCTACAATTCGATCTGAAGATGAAAATGCTAAAATCATTATTATGGGAGATTTTAATGATGGCCCAACCAATGAAAGTATTTCACAGTTGCGTTATTTTGGGTTTTACAATCCGATGCTCAAATTACAGAAAGAACGACAAGGTTCATTAGTTCATTATGATGTTAAATATCTTTTTGATCAGGTACTGATTTCAACCAATTTTAGAAAAAAATGGCAAAAGGGTATGGTATTTGATACTGCAGATATATATGATGAAGCGTTTCTAAAGGTTTGGCATGGTCGTCAAAAAGGAGATCCTTTTCGCACGTATAAAGGAATTAAATATCAAGGAGGATATAGCGATCATTTCCCCGTCTATATTCATATAAAAAAATAAATTATGAAAAATTCAATTCTTGTTTTTGCACTGTTACTAATTAATTCAATATTTGGACAAGCACTTAAGGTTGATAAATCACCTGTTTATAATGATAATAAAAAACTATCAGAACTCGCCACTATGGTTGATGATAATCGCGGAGGTGTCTATGCTATTCGTCCTTATTTTGCTGGTATGTTGTGGTCTAAATCTGTTAAGATAGGATATTATATAGAACATTATAATAGTGATTTGAAATTACTAAAAACACACACCTATAAACTAGAAAAAAATAAAGAAATAGCCGCGGCTTTTGCTAATGACAAGCAGTTTTACTTTGTGACCTATCAGAAAGATAGAAAAGCACGTAAGATTAATGTTATTGCACATTATACTACTATTGGTGAAATGAAATTCAAATCAAAAACTTTATTTAGTGTGCCGTCAGAAAACATCAATTCTTTTTATTATGATTTGATGCGGGAGAGCCGAAAAAACACAGCATTAGTATCTAATGTATCCTTTTCTCAAGATTCAAAATATGCATTGTTTTATTTTGATATGTACAATAGAAAAGAAGAAAAACACCGTGTGTATGTTTTAAATAGTGAAATGGATTTGGTTTGGTCTAAAGAAATTAAATTTCAATACAAAGATCGAGATTTTGACGTAGAAGATTTTCAAGTGACCAATGATGGCACAGCCTATATTTTGGCAAAAGTGTTTGAAGGCGGACTTTTTAACCGTCAATATCATTATGTGTTGTACAAATTTAATAAAGAAGGATTACAAGGCAAAGTGCCTTTTGTATCCAATCAGTATTACGTGTCATCATTAAAAATGCTAAGAGGCAAAGACCAAGACACCTTAAATATTGTTGGTTTTTATTCGCAATATTATAGTCGTGGAGCTTATGTAGATGCTTTTGATCCAGCAGATGCCAAAGGCGGTAGCTATCGTGTTCGTGGCGTTTGTACTTATCAAATAGCAACTAATACGATGCGAATTAACACACAACAATTTCAGCAGTTTTCCTCGCAATTTATAGCAGATAAATACGGTAAAGTACGCCGCGGTAATTCAGGGCGTATACGTAATGCAACTGTAGATAATATTGTGTTGCGTGATGTTTTTTACGCACCAAATGGAGATATGATTGTTGCTGCAGAAGAGTTTGAAATGAATGTGCAACAAACACCAACAACTTACGGCACATACAATCAATACAGCCCTACAAATACTGCCAGTTATTCTTATACTTATGGAGATGCGATGCTTTTACGTTTGGATGCTAAGGGCAAATTGATTTGGAGTAGAAATATTAATAAAAGTATGACCTCGCAGTCATTATATAATCCGCTATCATCATTTTCTGTTACGGCTTCAGATGATAATGTATATTTATTTTTGACTGCTAATAAAAAATTAGGAAAATTATCTAAAGGGAGAAGTACTTTTAAAGAAGGTTTTTCAGGAGTAACAAAATACAATTCTAAGCTTTATGCTATTACTTTTGATGCGCTTGGTAAGCGTAGTGTTCGTCCTCTGATAGACAATAAAACATCGGATGTTATTTATTATTCAAAACTGGGTATCCGTATGCCAGATAATAGTATTTATTTCTTTGGTAGGTTTAGAAGAGATAAACAATTAATGCATATTATATTTTAGTTTATTGTTTTTAGTTCATTCATAACTAGAATGAGATTCCTCGTTGCTCCTGCGTCGCGCTGTCGGAATGACACTTCATTCATAACTAATAACTCTCATAACTCATAATAAATTCGTATATTAGCCAAACTAACCAATCTTTGTGTTTATGTTTCGTGTACGCTATCCCAAAACGATTTCAATACTTATTTTGATTTCGACTGTTATATGGAGTTTGACTTCATTAATACCATCGGAAAATTATTATAATAAAGCAGATGCAAAATCATATGTATTAGATAATGCATTAAAACATCTTAAAGTAATAGCAGAAAAGCCACATTATGTAGGTTCGCCCTATCACAAGACGGTACGTGATTATATAGTAAGTCAGTTGCAAGTATTAGGACTAGAAGTAGCAGTAAACACAACTGTTGGGGTTAATGAAAAATGGCGCTCAGCCTCAAAGCCCCAAAACATAATAGCACGTATTAAAGGAACAGGTTCTGGCAAAGCATTATTACTATTATCACATTATGATTCTGCACCACATTCATCACGTGGCGCTTCAGACAATGGTGCAGGAGTAGCTACACTACTTGAAGGTTTACGTGTTTATTTGGCACAAGGCAAACAACCTGTAAATGATATTATTATTTTAATCAATGATGCCGAAGAAATTGGGTTGAA
This sequence comes from Flavobacteriaceae bacterium, assembly GCA_027073495.1. Taxonomy (GTDB): domain Bacteria; phylum Bacteroidota; class Bacteroidia; order Flavobacteriales; family Flavobacteriaceae; genus JALSVQ01. The sequence continues at coordinate 2,973 of JALSVQ010000014.1, forward strand.
TGGTGCTGATGCTTTTGTACGTCATAATCCTTGGGCTAAAGATGTCGGCTTAGTTATTAATTTTGAAGCAAGAGGAAGTGGAGGGGCAAGTTATTTTCTTATGGAAACCAATGGAGGAAATAGTGAACTCCTTGCAGCTTATAACAAAGCAAATCCTAAATATACAGTAGGAAACTCACTGATGTATAGCATTTATAAAATGCTACCCAATGATACTGATTTAACCGTTTTTAGAGAACAAGCTGATGTCGAAGGATTGAATTTTGCCTTTATAGATGATTATTTTGATTATCATAGTTATCAAGATTCGTATGAAAATATAGACAGAAATTCTATGGTACATCATGCTACTTATTTAATGCCATTGTTAAATTATTTTTCAAAAGCAGATTTAACCAATCTTAAAAGCACTGCCGATACTGTGTTTGTTAATTATCCAGTTATAAAATTGATTCGTTATCCTTTTTCTTGGGTTATCCCTATGTGGATAGTTGCTGTGTTGCTGTTTCTTTATTTGCTTCTCGTTGCTATGCGAAAGCAAGTAGTGACACCAAAAGAAATAATACAAGGAGCTAAATCATTTTTTGCTAGTTTGTTTTTGGCAGTATTAACTACTTTTTTGGGTTGGCAGTTTATACTAATACTTTATCCAAACTACAAGGCAATATCACATGGCTTCACATATAATGGACATACTTATCAATGGTTTTTTGTTTTTATCACCCTGATTATTATCTTAAAAATGTATGAAATGTATGCTAAAAAGATTAGTAAAGCTAGTTTGTTGGTTGCGCCAATTGCTTTTTGGTTACTGTTTAATGCATTCTTAGCATTTAAACTGCAAGGAGGAGGTTTCTTTATTTTGCCAGTTTATTTGAGTTTAGCAGTTTTTGCTATACTTATTTATGCTAAAAACAATATCGAACACAATGTCGTTTGGATTGCTTTATTGAGTGTTCCATCAATATTAATAATAGCGCCACTAATCAAAATGTTTCCTGTAGGTTTAGGCTTGAAAATGTTGCCGGTAGCTACATTTTTTATAGTATTGCTTATTACACTTTTCAGTCCTATTTTTATGACTTTTAAAAGAGGAAGAAAATATTTACGTAATATATTTACGCTTTTAGCCATTGTATTATTTTTTAAAGCTCATTTTACTGCTCCTTTTAATGAAGATAGAAAACGACCAAATAGTATTGATTTTGTTTACGATAAAGATTTAGATAAATCATTTTGGATAACTTACGATAATGATTTAGACGCTTATACAAAACAAGTCTTTACTGAGGAGAGTCCAAAAGGTGATTTAGGCATTGTTATGGCAAATAAACATGTGGATAAAATACAACGCTATCAACCTACCAATAATAGAATGCTAGTTCCTGCAACGGTAATGAAAGTGACAGACACTATAATAGGGGAAACGCGAAAAATAACCTATCATATTGCGCAACAAAGACGTTTAAATGCATTGATGTTTGTGGCGAATAAAGATTTGAAATTAAAAACATTAAAGGTGCAAGGTGTTGCTTATGCAAAACAAAAAGGTGGCTATGTTCTGAAAACGAATAAAAATTTGCAAACTATTTTGAGCTATTACTTTATTAATAAAGATGACTTACTAGATGTTTCTTTTTCTTTTGATGCAAATGAACATCCTGATATTACGTTGTACGAAATAAGCTACGATTTACTTCAAGATAGACAGTTTGCATTGCGTGAACGTACCGTTTCTATGATGCCAAAGCCATTTATTGTTAATGATGCGGTGCTAATTAAGAGAAAATTAGATTTGTAATAGCTTGATAATCTGAAAGAAAAATAAAGCTTTGTTTTTTTATTAAAAAATAATTAAGAAATTTGTTGCAGAAAACTTTTTTTGATTTATATTTGCAATCCCAAACGGGAAATTCCTCCTTAGCTCAGTTGGTTAGAGCATCTGACTGTTAATCAGAGGGTCCAAAGTTCGAGTCTTTGAGGAGGAGCAAGTTATATAAAGCCTTTACAGCAATGTAAAGGCTTTCTTGTTTTTAATATTTTCCAAAATAGCGACTATTCCGATTCAAGCTCTTGGATATACTGCGAGATATTAGCTTTTGTCTTTGCATCCAATTCAGGACTTTCAATAGGTAGTTTCTCTAGCGTGTCCAATATGGTTTGAGCTACAGCAACGCGAGCACAAGGTTTGTTGTCTGCAGGAATAATATACCAAGGAGCATTTTCTTTTGAACTTCTATTTAGCACATCTTCATAGCACATTTGATAGTCGTCCCATAGTTTGCGTTCTTTGAGGTCACCTGCAGAAAATTTCCAATTTTTTTCTTTAAGACGAAGTCTTCTGAGCAATCTATTTTTTTGCTCCTCTTTGGAGAGATGTAAAAAGAATTTTAGGATAATAGTACCGTTTTCTGCCAAATGGGCTTCGAAATTATTGATTTGTTTAAAACGTTTGTCCCAAAAAGCATCATCTATGTCTTCAGTACTATTTATATCAGGAAGGTTTTCAAACAAAATGTATTCAGGGTGCACACGTGTTACCAATACATTTTCATAATGTGTTCTATTGAAAACAGTAAATTTACCTCGTTCTGGCAATGTGATATAATGACGCCAAATATAATCGTGTTTCAACTCTTTTTCTGTAGGTACTTTAAAACTTTCTACATTGACACCACGTGCATTGATGTCTTTAAAAACTTCACGAATTAAGCTATCTTTTCCAGATGTATCCATGCCTTGAAGCAAGATAAGTACACTATATTTGCCTTGGGCATACATTTTGTCCTGTAGTTTGCTTAATTTTTTTCGTAATTTTTTCAATTGCTTTTTAGCTTCTTTTTCAGGACACACTTCACTAGGTTTTGTGCTGATATTCTTTAGTTTAATGCTTTTTGATTGATGGACTTTGAAACTCATATTTTGGATTGATTTTAATGTAAATTTTTAATGTAAAAGTACTTTTTTTCTTTCATTAAAAAAATTCTACATACTTTTGCAGTTCAAAAACAAAAATAGATACTATAATATAGTACTGTTTTTTAATTAAATAAAAATATTTATGGCATCAAATTTAGTAATCGTTGAGTCACCAGCAAAAGCAAAGACACTTGAAAAATATCTAGGTAAAGATTTTATGGTAAAATCAAGTTATGGTCACATAGCAGATTTGCCTTCAAAAGATATTGGTGTTGCTGTCGATGATGATTTTGAACCAAAATATATTGTATCTCCAGATAAGAAAAAATTGGTTACTGAATTACGCGCTTTATCAAAAAAAGCTGAAACAGTTTGGTTAGCGAGTGATGGTGACCGCGAGGGAGAAGCTATTGCTTGGCACTTAAAAGAGCAGTTAAAACTTAAAGATGATAAAGTAAAACGTATTATATTCAATGAGATTACAAAAAAAGCAGTACTTCATGCTGTTGCTAATCCTATTGGGTTAAATATGCATTTAGTTGATGCACAACAAGCGCGTCGTGTGCTTGACCGTTTGGTTGGTTATGAACTATCTCCAGTATTATGGCGAAAAATAAAACCAGGACTCTCTGCTGGTCGTGTGCAATCTGTTGCAGTACGCCTTATCGTAGAGCGCGAACGTGATATTGTAGCCTTTGAACCTGTTGCTTCTTACAAAGTAGTAGCTGAATTCAAAAATGCAGCTGGCAAAAAGTTTAAAGCAAATTTAGCTAAAGGTCTTACAAATAAAGAAGATGCAAAAGCATTTTTAGAATCGTGTAGTGACGCTTTGTTTAAAGTTAGTGATTTGCAGGTTAAACCAGCAAAAAAATCACCAGCACCGCCATTTACCACATCGACATTACAGCAAGAAGCATCACGTAAACTTGGTTTTTCTGTATCGCGTACGATGATGGTTGCACAACGCTTATATGAAGCAGGACTCATAACTTATATGAGAACAGATAGCTTAAACCTTTCTGAAGATGCCAAAAAAGATGCTGTAGCAGCAATCACAGCAAGTTATGGTTCAGAATATAGTAAACCACGAAATTTTGTAAACAAATCTAAAGGAGCACAAGAAGCGCATGAGGCTATTAGACCTACAGACATGAAACGCCAGCGTGTTGCAGTAGATTTTGACCAAGATAGATTGTATGCTTTAATTTGGAAAAGAACACTGGCTTCTCAAATGAGTGAGGCAATATTAGAACGTACAGCTGTAAAAATAGCAAACAATAAAAACAAAAGTATATTTAATGCCAAAGGAGAAGTCATTAAGTTTGATGGATTCCTAAAAGTATATCTTGAAGGAACAGATAATGAAGAAGAGGAGCAAGCAGGCATGTTGCCTAAAATGCAAGTTGGAGAACAATTAGAAAATCTATTGATTACCGCTACAGAACGCTATACTAAAGCGCCATACCGTTTTACAGAAGCTTCATTAGTAAAAAAACTTGAAGAACTCGGTATTGGTCGTCCATCTACCTATGCACCAACTATTTCTACTATTCAACGTAGAGAATATATTGTTAAAGGAGCCGTAGAGGGAACAGAAAGAACATATAGTCAGTTGACACTCAAAGCTACAAAGGTAGCAGATAAGACACTAACGGAAACTGTTGGTGCAGATAAAGGAAAGCTTATTCCTACCGATATTGGTAAAATAGTAAACGATTTTTTGGTAGCTAATTTTGCCAATGTCTTAGATTTTGGCTTTACAGCAAAGGTAGAAGCACAGTTTGATGCTATTGCTGAAGGCGCAGAAGAATGGAAAGGAATGATTAAAGATTTTTATACTAAGTTTCATCCTACTGTAGAACATGTCAAAGAAAATGCAGATTTTCAACGTGGTGAGCGTGAATTAGGAAAAGATCCTACAACAGGAAAACCTATTTTAGTACGTTTTGGGCGTTACGGCGCTATGGCGCAAATTGGAGCTCGTGATGATGAAGAAAAACGTTTTGCGAGTTTACTAAAACACCAGTCTTTAGATAATATTACCTTGCAAGAAGCCTTAGATTTATTTAAATTGCCAAAAGATTTAGGCGAATATCAAGGTGAAAAAACAAGCGTAGCTAATGGTCGTTTTGGACCTTATATTAAGTTTGGAGCTAAATTCATTTCATTGCCAAAAGGTATGGATCCGTTGACAGTAGATATGGAAGTTGCCAAACCCTTGATAGATGAACGCATTGAAACTGATAAGCCAATAGCAGAATATGATGGAATGCCAGTGCAAAAAGGTGTTGGTCGTTTTGGACCTTTCCTAAAATGGAATAATATGTTTATCAATGTCAATAAAAAATATGATTTTGATAATTTATCCAAAGATGATATCAATACACTTATAAAAGAAAAAATACAAAAAGAGATTGACAAAGTTATTCATAATTGGGAAGATGCAGGTATTCGTGTAGAAAAAGCACGTTGGGGAAGGTTTAATATACTCAAAGGGAAGACTAAAATAGAATTGCCAAAAACAACAGATGCCAAAGCATTGACATTGGAAGAGGTAGAAGCGATGCTAGCTGCAAAAGCACCAAAGCGTAAAACGAAGGCAAAAGCAAAAGCTAAGCCGAAAGCAAAAACAAAAAAGAAGAAATAAATTATTTTGGAATATTTAAGCCCTATTTCGGAATCACTAGTAACGCTAGTTTCAAATTTACATGAATTAGCATTAGGTAATAGTATCACAAAACACACTGTTGATGAAATGCCTAAGCTTGATGATGTGGATATTGCATTATTTAATGTAGAAGAATCGCGTTTGTCTCAAAATAATGTAGCATCTGCGCAAGCAGGAGATGCTATCCGAGAAGAGTTGTATCAATTATTTCCAGGAAATTGGAACCTTAA
>JALSVQ010000015.1:0-1611 GCA_027073495.1 Flavobacteriaceae bacterium
AAAAAAGAAGAAGGCAAACACAATTTAAAAATTGCAACAATTTTTAGTTATGTAGCAAATGAAGATGATGCAGATGCAAACGGTTTTATTACAGAAGAATTATCAGTTGTAAACGAACCAAAAGCATTATACGGTTTAAACGTACATTCAAGAGATAAGTTAGAAACATATATTGGAGATTATAACAAAATGTTTGGTACTAAATTTTCTACAAAAGACAGTCAATCATTTTACAATTATTACAATGATATTTCAAAGAAAGTAAAAGAACGTAAAATTGATATTTTATTAGTTGTAAATATGTTTTTAACAGGTTTTGATAGTCCACCTTTAAATACTTTGTATGTAGATAAAAACCTAAAATATCACGGTTTAATTCAAGCATATTCAAGAACAAACAGAATTCTAAACGAACAAAAATCACAAGGAAATATTGTTGTTTTTAGAAACTTGAAAAAGGCAACAGATGAAGCAATAACTTTATTCAGCAATAAAGAAGCCATTGAAGTAATCATAATGAAACCATATGATGATTATGTAAAGAAATTTAATGTTGCTTACATCGAATTACTTAAAATTACACCAACTTATGATAGTGTAAACGATTTAGTTTCAGAAGATGATGAGTTGGCATTTATTAAAGCATTTAGACAATTAATGCGAATAATAAATATTTTAAATACATTTTCAGATTTCAAATGGGAAGATTTATCAATGAACGAACAACTTTTTGAAAATTATAAAAGTAAATATTTAGATTTATGGCAAAAAGTAAAAAGTGATACCGAAAAAGAAAAAGTATCAATTTTAGATGATGTCGATTTTGAATTGGAGTTAATTCACCGAGACGAAATAAATGTAAATTACATTATTCAGTTATTGATAAAACTAAAATCAGACACTCAAAAAGATGCAACAAAAACGGAACAAGAAATAGAAAACTTGTTAAATACTGAAGTGAATTTAAGAAGTAAACGAGAATTAATTCAGAAGTTTATTGAAGATAATTTACCAACGATTGACGATACAGACGATATTCCAGAAGCCTTTGAAGTGTTTTGGAATGAAGAACAGAAAAAAGCATTTCAAAAGTTGATTAAAGAAGAAAATCTATCAGAAGAAAAAACACAAAAATTGATAGATACATATTTATATGCTGAACGTGAACCATTGCGAGATGAAGTATTAGATTTAATTGAAGGCGAAAAACCAAGCGTTCTGAAACGTAAGAAATTAGGAGATAGAATATTAAAACAAATCATTGAATTTGTAGAAACATTTATAAACGGAATAACAGGAAACTAAATGAAAATAGCCAACGCTTAAGCCATACACATTTGCAATTCGCTACTGCCAACTGCATAAGCCAAAAATTGCAAAAGAGTATGTCTTGCCTACGCTAAAAGCAGAACGTGAAAAGTAGCCAGTTGGTAACAAAGTGTAAACATAATTGCTGGTTTTGTGTTTAATATAAAGTTTGTATCTTTGAACAAAGTTTAGTGCTAAATTGAAAGGTAGGTGTTTTGAAATCCGCAACTACGTTTACACAAACCGTTAGCCACCATAAAAGAACAGAAATCTGAAATACTGAAAATTTATGAAAATATTTAC
>JALSVQ010000015.1:1621-2491 GCA_027073495.1 Flavobacteriaceae bacterium
CTGTATAATTAATGGCTACTAATTGCTAAACCTAAAGTACGATTCATTAAATTAAGTTTTAAGTTTAACCGAAAGTTTAGTGATTATAATACGCCACTAACCATACAGGCAACGTTAGCCACCATAAAAGAACAGAAATCTGAAATACTGAAAATTTATGAAAATATTTACTAAATTTATAGCCGAAAAAGAAATTGCATTAGTTTTTGAAAATTTAATGGAAAATATGAATGAGGAGCATAAAGTAAAATTTGTAAATGAAACAATTATTAATCTTTTAAACCAAAGTACTGAGTATTTAGGAAAAGAAGAAAAATTTGAGTTACTGAAAACTACAATTAACAGGATTGAAAAAGAAAAAAACGAAATAAATAAAGAATGCACTAATCCAGACTATATGTGCTGTTAAAATAAAAATATGGAAGAAATAATAGGAGAAAGTTGTGAAATAGGAAACAAAAGTTGTTGTTGTTCGTCTGAAAACGAAAAAGAAGTTTCAAATAAAGAACATTGGGAAAACACATATAAAAAATCTAATGAAAATGAATTAGGTTGGTATCAAAAAAGTGCAGACCAATCTTTAAACTTAATAAAACAAACAAAAGTTAATAAAGATGAATTAATAGCAGATATTGGTTCGGGTTCTTCAATTTTAATTGACAATTTGTTAGAAAATGATTATTCAAATATAATTGCAACAGACATTAGTAAAAGTGCATTAGAAATAACTAAAAATAGAATACAAAAAAAAAGACTTAAATAAGGTCAATTTTATTGTAGATGATTTAATAAATTCTACGGAACTTAGTGAATTAAAGAATATTTCTGTTTGGCACGATAGAGCGGTTTTTCACTTTTTAATAAATGAAA
>JALSVQ010000016.1 GCA_027073495.1 Flavobacteriaceae bacterium
AGTAAATCAATGTTTACCAAATCCTTTTGGTCAAGTGTTTGTAGTAAATGCCGAAAAAGTGATTTTAAACAGAACAGAACTCGATAACCAGTTACATTTAATTGAAAGAACGGAAGATGAGAAAGATGTTTTTGCAAATGAATTACGAAACTTAATTGGCAAAATACCAAATTTATCAATTCTTATAGATGAAGTACATCACGCAACTGACGGAGATATAAAATTAAGGCAAGTTGTAAACAAATGGCAAGAAACAGGAAACATTACAACTGTTTTAGGTTTTTCAGGAACACCCTATTTATCAAAAGCAGACAAAATAAATGTAACCGATACCGCTTTTTTTAAATTTACCCAAATTACAAATACGGTTTACTATTATCCATTAGTAACAGCAATTACCAAGTTTCTTAAAACACCAAAAGTAAAAGTTGCTCAAAATTTAAATAAATTTCAAATCATAGAAAAAGGAATATCCGATTTTCAAAAGCATTATAAAAAAACAGTTTACAAGAATGGAAACATTGCAAAAATTGCAATTTATTGTAGCAATATTGAAAGTTTAGAAGAAGAAATATATCCATTTTTAACAGGTGAGTTGAAAATAAACCCTAACGAAATATTACGTTATCATAAAGGGAATAAACAATATAAATTACCAAAGGAAAACGAATTGCTTTTTAATACGCTTGACGTTCCTAAAACCATTTCTGCAACAAAAAAACGATATGTTTTATTAGTTCAAATAGGAAAAGAAGGTTGGGATTGTCCAAGTTTAACAGGTATTATTTTAGCACAAAAAGGAGCAAGTCCTAAAAATATGGTTTTGCAAACTTCTTGTAGATGTTTACGTCAAGTAGATAAAGAAAAACACGAAACAGCAAGAATTTGGCTAAACGAATACAATGCTACTGTTTTAAATCAACAACTTAAAAAAGAGCAACAAACAAGTATTGAAGAATTAAACAAATTAGATAAAAAAATAGTTCCTGAAAAAATAGAACGCTTTGCAAGAATAGAACATTTACAATTGCCAAGTGTAGAATTTTATCAATTACAAATAACTTACAACGCTATTGAGGAAGAAGAAAAAGCAAATACAAAACCTAAACTAAAAACACTTTTAAAAAATATTGATGCATATAAAAATACTGCAATAATTAAATCAAGTGGTTTAAGTAATATTAGTGATGCCGAAACAGATATAATTGAACAAACAGGAACAAATTTTGCTAATTATAACAGTTGGATTTTTGATATTTCAAAAGCAAGTTTTAATAAAATTTCAGTTTCTAAACTCAATGAATTTGAAACAATATTAAAACAAATATTCGCTAAAATATCATATAAAGAAAAAGAGATTACTTATTATAATGAATTATACGATTTGTATTATATCAATGCTCAAATACGAATAGCATTTAGCATAATACGAAACTTACAAACAGAAAGTGAAGTACTAAAACAAGATGCAGATTTACTAATTGTTGATAATTTAAAACCAGTTGATGAAAATGAAAAACTATATCCAACAATAGAAGATACAAAAAAAATACTTGAATTAGACAAAAGTGGTAAGCCTACTGAAATAGAAACGGAAACAATTAAAAAGTCATACGAAATAATGAAACAAGGTCTTGTGCAAGCAGGAATGGAAGCAATGGTTATTTCTTTTGAAGATTTCAGTAAACAATACGATTTTTCTAATGCTATAAAAAGCAAAGACAAAACATTTCATTATTTGCCTTACGATTTTAAACAAAGTGGTTTTGAAAAACAAATTTTAAAAGAAACCTTGAACCTAACTAATTTTAAAAATAGTGATTTAGAAATCTATTTTAATGGTGAAAGAGGTTTAACCGAGTTTGTAATAAATTGCTACGCAAAAGAAAACACCTATTGGAAAAACATAGGAAAATACACCACTGACTTTCTAATAATTAAACGCAAAAACAAAGAAATACACAAAGCCTTAATTATTGAAACCAAAGGAGAAGGTTATGCAAACGACCCAGTATTTTTAAAAAAGAAAAAATTTGTAGAAACACAGTTTTTAGAACAGAACAAAGATAAATTTGGATACAATAAATTTGATTTCTTATATCTTATAGATAGTGATGATTTACCTAATAATTTGAGTAAATTAAATAGTAAAATAGATAATTTTTTTAATAAATAGAGATGCCAATAAAATACATACCATATACACCTAATACAGTTGAAGGACAAGCCGTTTTAGATAATTTTAGTCGTACACAAAGAGTTTTACGTTATCGTGATAACGACAAAGTTTACGACCGTATAAAAAGAGGAATGCCCTATTATGAAGTGGAAACCATAGAAGAAATTGGCAACAAATCTGATAACATTGTAATAAGAGGCGAATGTATTTCTGCTTGTGCTTACCTAAAAGAACAAGGTATAAAAGTAGATTTAGTTTATATTGACCCACCTTTTGCAAGTGG
>JALSVQ010000017.1 GCA_027073495.1 Flavobacteriaceae bacterium
GAAACATTAAATGTAGCACTATACTTTATTTTTAAACCCATATAACTTCCTTTTATTTTCATTTGCCACAGTATCGAGGCATCTCCACAAGATACCGATTGTAATCCTTTTGTTTCTGGATATGAAAACTGCAAATTAGGGTTTGAATTAAAATTGGGCACTTTCATTTTTTTAGAGACATATAGTGTTTCTTTAGATGTTGAGGTTGATGTTCCTCTTTTGTCTACTACTATTTCAGTTATTTCATAATGTATAGAAGGCGATATTAAATTAAAACGTCTTGTTTTTATCAGTTTACAGGTAAAGCCATCTTTACTTCTTAATGTTTGCATAGAAATATCACCTAATGCCTTTGCTATAAAATTGGTTGTTAGGTATATTATAAATCCAAGAGAAATAAAACCTAATATAATGTTTAATAAATTAAACTCACGATTAAAGTATATATAAGTTCCAACCACTAATGCCAATGCTACAATCACAAGAAGTAGATTGGGTGATATAATAAATTTTGTTGTAGCTTCCTCAACGTGATAATTGTCTGTTGCGTTTTTAACATCAAAATATTCAGAAGCGTTTATGGTATGTGTATAATCATTTGTTACAAATGATTTCACTTTGGAGAAGACACTTCTTTCTACTTTTTCAATATCATTGCTGTTTATGTCGATCTGAATTTCAATTTTGTAAGAAAAAGTTACATTTTTACCTTGGTAGCTATCTATCTCAAAACTTGATGCATCAAATGTAAATGGGATTTCGTAGGTTTGGTTTGCGGTTAATACTTTGTTATTTTCTATGTGAAGTGTCATTAACTCCTTTTTATAACCTCGCATTCTACCTCTAGCTTCAAAAAGAATTTTCCCATTAACACTATCTATAGTGATTGTTTCTGATGATTTTAAACGGATATGTCCTGAAATGATTTTAGAATCAGTAGATTTATCTATAATTATATTTTTTTCAAATGTTGTTTTGGTCATTGGTATTGCTTGTAAAGATGATTGATTATTCCTCTATAATTATCTCCAAAGTTATCGATTAATTTGTTTATTTCACTATTATGTATGGTGTTTTTATTAGAATCATCTCGAGAAGCAAGTTCTAATCTTTTATTTATTATTTCGTGGAGTGTTTCTTTATTTATTCCTTTAAATCGTAATGTAAGTTTGTTTTTCTGAGCTAGCAAACAAGCTATTTTTCGAGACCAATGTGTAGTATAAATCACTATTTTTTTTGCTTTAAATATTTTAACGCGTTCTAAAAAATTAAGATGGTGAATACTATCAATAAAAACTACATCTGATTTATTGTTTATTATATCATTGACATTGGTATTTTCATCACATAAAAATAGCGGATAATGTTCCATTTTTTTATGAAGATATACAAGGTGTGTCGTCTTGCCACGTCCTTGTTTTCCTATAAATTCTATAGCAAGTGATTTTGTATTATGTATTTGATGTATAAGATCATCAACATTAAATTTAGGAACTAAAATAGTTTCAATATCTTCTTCAAATACGCCTGCAAATGGATTGTGTTTATAGTTTTTATTCAATTTTATTTTTTAATTAATGAACAATTATAAAGATACAAAAAATAATAAATACTGCTTATCTATTTTTTAATTTTCTCAAACTTTTAGTACTACTTTATACGAAATCCATTCTTATCAAAAGTGATAGCTGTAGAATCCTTGCTATCACTTTTTACTTTTATATCAAGTCCATTATGGTCTATTTTTACCTTAAAAGAGCCTTTGTTGTGTTTTTTAGATGTTTTCCATTCGTTATCTTGATTGTCATTGCCTTTTTTGCAATCCGTACAATCAAAACCTTGGGCAGTCATCTTAAAATAATGATTAATCATATCATCATCATTGATTTGCTGAATATTACGAACATCATCGAGACAGTCTGCTGTAGTATCATCAAAAAATACCGTTACGCCTTGTGGCACATAGAGAATAACAGTTACCTGCTGACTAAAGCGTTGCTTTCTTAGTATTGCTGTTAGATAATTATCCAAAACAAGCTGCTTATCTTTGATAGTATAATGATAGCTAATAGTTTCCGCATTGTTTTTTGCATTTTTTAAGTTTTTACCAGAAGCACGTTTTATTATTTTTAAGTATGAATTTATAGAATCTTTAGTTTCGCGTACAGCTACAGTAACGTGATTATTGTATCGTTTTTCAATATTGTTTTCTAGTATTGTTTTTTGACCATATTTTTGTGTGTAAGTCAAATTCTCTTTACTGTGCATTTGTATTGTTATTGTGTCATTGGCTTTAATATTTAAAGTTTTTTTGACCGAAACAATATTCGATTTTGATTGATGATTCAAACCCAATTCTATTGCCGAAACAGCAATTCCTAAAATAGCAACTAGCCATAATCCTGTTAAGACCGATTTTGTAGTACGCGATAAACGCTTGTTTTCTTTGGATAGAATACGTAAACCTAATGTAAATAAAGATATAGAAGGTATCGCTATAGCTACAAAGAGCAGTACGTTAAGCATCCACATCGGAAAAATAGAATTATAGAAAAACGGTGGATACTCGATAGCAGAAACATTCAAAAACTCTAAACTACCTAAAGAAAAACTACCAATAAGCAATGAAACTAAGGTTATAAATGCTATAATTATAAGAAGAGCTCCAACTGTTTTTTCTACAAATTGGAATAGTATATTGACCAGTTTTATGATAAAATCAATAACTTCTTGCAATCCCGATTTTACATTACTATAGTCCTTTTTTTTTAAGTTTTCGTATTCAGATTTTATTCTATCTGATACATCACTTAGTTCTTCTTTTATCTTTTTTTCGATATTAGAAACTGTTACTGGATCACCTTGCATTTGTAATTTTTCTGCTGTTGTTTTGGCTTCAGGAAGGATAATCCAAAGTATTAAGTACGCTAAAGCTCCTGTTCCGTAGCCAAAGATAGAGATAAACCATATCAAGCGTATAATGGTTACATCAATATCAAAATAATGTGCTAGTCCAGAAGAAACACCACCAAGAAACTTATCTTCGGTATCACGAAAGAGCTTTCTTGTTTTGGTATTATGTGTTTTTTGTTTGTGTTGTTTTGATTTCAACTCTTCATCAAAGAGCGCTTCATCACCAGCATAATCTTCTGGTTTTCCCATTATATTAATGACACGTTCTATAGCAGCCATATTAACAACTTGTCTGTCATTTTTCTTTTGCTCTTCGAGCAATTCGCCTATACGCGCTTCAATATCGTGTAATATTTCATCTTTACCTTGTGGATCATCACTAAGTGAACGGCGTATAGCGTCCAAGTATTTTTTGAGCTTAATATAAGCATCTTCGTCAATATGAAAGAAAATGCCACCTAGATTTATATTTACTGTCTTATTCATTTTGGTTGGTTTTTGTAGTTACTATATTTACGGCTTTTGATAAATTATGCCAAGTTGTATTTAGTTCTTTTAAAAATAGCGCACCATTTTCTGTAATGGCATAATATTTCCGTGGAGGTCCAGATGTTGATTCTTCCCATTTGTAACTGAGTAATCCTGCATTTTTTAAGCGTGTTAGAAGCGGGTATATGGTACCTTCTACAACAAGCAGTTCAGCATCTTTTAGTACGACCAATATCTCTGAGGTATAGGCAGGTTTTCGTTCCAATATACCAAGGATGCAAAACTCTAAAATGCCTTTGCGCATTTGTGCTTTTGTATTTTCTATTTTCATGTGTTTATTTTTTTCTTATTCCTTAGAAACGCTTGCTCCTGAAGATGCTTTCAGTGTTTTTGTATTTGGATTTCCTTTGTAGCTAATGTTGGCACCGCTGCTCGCCTTCGCCTTGATTGCTTCTTGTGCGAGCACATCAATACTTGCTCCACTACTTGCTTGGCTTGTTACGGTTTGAGCTTTCAATTGGTATGCGTCTATATTAGCACCACTACTTGCTTTTGTATCCAAAAGTTTTGTTTTACCTTGTAATGTTACGCTTGCGCCACTACTTGCTGATGTTTTTAAATCATAAGATTCAATATGGAAATTAACATTGGCACCACTGCTCGCATCTAGTGTAAATAATTTTTCATTGAAAGTACCTTTGTTTTGTATATCACAACCACTCGATGCTTGTAGCATTTTTAGTTTTGGCAGATAAACACTTACTTTTTTAGCAGTCGATTGCCCAATGTTTTCTGTTGTGTAGATACGCAGCATATCATCTTTTATATCTGTTTTGATAAGTGCTTGTAAGTTTTCATCAGCTTCTACTATTATTTTTGGGGTGTTGCTTTGGTGTAGTTCTATACGAAGCCCATTACTAGCCTTGATGGTTGTAAAATCTGCTGTTACGCTTCTGTTTATTACTTGTACATTACCATCGCCTTGTACGCCCATATTACAAGCACTAAGGCTTATAATAAATAATAATAATGCACTTTGTTTTAGTATTACTTTCATAGTATTAGGTTTTTTTAATTCATTTAACTAAAGCATTATATTGCTTGTTGACTATGCAAAGATACAGTTTAAAAACAGTACTATGCAAAACATAGTACTATAATTTAACATAAATTTAACAATAACAAATTTAATATTTTTAGTAAAACACTGATTAACAATACTTTCTATATTTAACATTTTTTCAAATACAGTTGTGAAAGTAAGTGTTATTTCAACAACACGACATAGGCGTAACGAGAATCTTCTCCATTTACGTTTTAATCTTCAGGTTTCTTACAATATCAATTTAAATTTTGTTTTTCGTGAAGTAGTCTTTTGACTGTGATTATTTAATACGTATCTTTGCTACTAAAATTTATTTATAACACTATGAAGACCCTTATAACCAAACTTAGTATTTTATTATTTATCATTTCATTAACTTCTTGTTCCAAATCGGAGCGTTTGAGCGTGATACCAAAAGACAGTAATTTTGTGATGACCGTTGATGCCAAATCATTAATATATAAAGCAGATTTAGCAGACTTACAAGACTTGAAAATCAGCAAAAAATTTACTGAAACGGTCAAAAGTGAGAGTAAAGCGACTTCAAAATTATTAGACAAATTAAAAAAAGACCCTTTTTATACGGGTTTAGATATATTTAATGATGTTATTATTTATACTTCTTCACCTGATGATAAAGCCGATTTTATCTGTTATACTATGGGTGTAAAAAATGAAGATAAATTCAATAAATTTGTTTTAGAACTTAATGCTAATTTAGAACTTGACTACAAAATAGCTGCTGGAGCAAATTTTAAATACATGCACAATCAAGGTAAGGAAATTTTAGCTTGGGATGATGACAAATGTGTCTTGATGCGAGCAAACAATTATGCTAGTAGAAAAGGCTTATTAGACGAGATTACGCGTTTATTTACTTTAAAAGAAGACAATCAAATTTTAAAAAATGATGCTTTTAATAGTTTTTATAAAGACCGAGAAGATATTAGCATGTTTTTCTCCAGTAATCTTTTTAAAAACAGCTCTGATTATAAAAAAGCACAACGAAAAACCAAGTATGATTTGAGTGATAATTATATCAAAATGCACCTTGATTTTGATGATGAAGCCATTGTACTCACTTCTAATGTTGCTCTTAATAAAAGTTTACGCAAAGCATTAAAAGAAAATAAATTACTAAAAAACAATTTTAATAGTGATTTACTCGATTATATGCCAAAAAAATATTTAGGCGTACTTAGCACATCCATTGATACTAAGGTTTATTATGATTTTCTTAAAAAACAAGATGATTATGAAGATATTAAAAAACAGTTTCAAGATGAATATCATTTAGACCTTGATGCTGTTGCTGCTATAGTAAAAGGAAGTACCATTCTAAACTGGAGTACTATGCAGAAACAAACCATTTCATATAAAAAATATGATTATTTTACAGGAGATTATACCAATGCAACACGAGAAGACTTAATAGGTATTGTGAGTTTTGCTTTTGATATTAACGATGAAGACACGGCTAATAATTTTATAAAAAAACTCTTAGAAAAGCAACAAATAACTACTAAAGATAGTTATTACACATTTAAAATTGATGATAAATTTCCGACCTATTTTGCTGTTAATAATAAGCAAGTATTATTTACCAATGCAGAAGAAAACATCAAACTATTTACCGAAGGAAAAGCATTAAAAGAAGATTTAAGCGATAATAGTATAAAAAAAGAAATCAAATCAAGTCCTGTTTTTGCATCGCTTATTGTAGATACAGACCAATATCCTAAAGAATTAACTCAAGATAATTTTCTCTTACGTGGTGCTAAACCACAAGCTGCATTGCTTAAATGGAATGCCTTTGCATCACACCTTGATTATGTACAAAATGATGAGAAATCGGCTACATTAGCTTTAAAACTAAAAGATGGTGACGGCAATAGCTTAAACCGATTAATTCATACTATTGACAACATCTACAATACCTTGATGAACTAATGCATTTTAGCTTACAAAATACAAAACCGAGTTATATGGAACGTTCAGAACTAGAAGGTTCTGAGGTTTACCTTCAAGAAAATGTTGTTTTTGAACAAGGCAAAAAATATTTGATAAAAGCACAATCGGGCAAAGGGAAATCATCATTATTAAACTTTGTTTATGGGCTCAATACCACTTTTGAAGGGCAAATAAAATATGCTAATTCCCTTTCTTTTTCAGTAAGTTGCCAAAGGCGATTTAGCTATGTTTTTCAAGATTTTAAACTCTTTGAAGATTTAACGGTTTTGGAAAATATTGTATTAAAAAATCAATTGACACAGCATAAAACACAAGAAGCTATTGAAACGATGCTTCAAACGGTTGGTTTATTAGCTAAAAAAGATACACTTTTGGGCAAATTATCATTAGGGCAGCGCCAACGTGTTGCGGTAATACGCGCTTTGTGTCAGCCTTTTACTTTTTTGCTTTTGGACGAGCCGTTTAGCCATTTGGATGCTGTAAATATCAAAATTTTAACCACATTAATCAATCAAGAACTTGCTGCTCAAAATGCAGGATTACTATTAACCTCTTTAGGAAGTGAATACCTGTTTGATTATGATAAAATTTTGCTTCTATGATTCAAAAATTATTACGAAAAACACTGATGCCAATACAGCTTGCAGGTTATAGTTTAGCGCTTTTTGTAGGCGCTACACTACTGTTGTTAATTGTACAGTTTTATTATGATGTCAAGCCCATCATAAAGCAAGAGGCTGCTGTTTTTGATCAAACCACAGCAGTGATTAACAAAGAAGTTTCACTTTTCAAAACATTAGACAAATCAAAAATATATTTCTCTGATAAAGAAATCAAAAAACTAAAAAAACAGCCTTTTATAAAAGACTTAGCACCTTTTGATTATGCACAGTTTGAAATAAAAGCATTTACCAATGGGAGTGGCGATGTCCCTGCTTTTTATACCGATTTGTTTTTTGAAAGTATCCCTGACCAATACCTTTCGGTGGATGACAATGCTTGGAAATGGCAAGAAAAAGACAGTTTGATACCTATTATTATACCCGAAAACTACCTCAAATTATACAATTTTGGTTTTGCAGAAAGTCAAGGACTTCCTGTTTTTTCCAAAAACACCATTAAAGACTTCACGTTTAATATCAAGCTTATAGGACAAGGGCAAAACGAAACGTTCAAAGGGCGTATTGTCGCTTTCTCAGGTAAGATTAATTCTATTTTGGTGCCGCATAACTTTATGAAATGGGCAAATAAGCGTTTTGCAAACAAAACTGCAGTACCTATAAACAAAGTTCTACTTACTTTCAATGACCCTTCAGATGAACGTATTGTTTCGTATTTCAATAATCATAATTATAGTATCAATCAAGATAAATTAGCCTTAGGAAAACTTACTTTTTTCTTCAAATCGGCGTTATTTTTTGTATTCTTTATTGCAGTAGTAATTTTAGTTTTAGCACTAGCATTTGTATTGATGAGTATTAATTTAATGCTTCAAAAAAATAAAAAAATGCTTCAAAACTTAATAAGTATTGGTTATGCAGCACAAAAATTTATTTATTTTTATCAAATGGTACTTGCGGTATTGAGCGCAGTTACTATTGGTATTGCTACTTTTGTAGTGTTTAAAATACGCCATTTTTATTTAAACAAACTCTACACAATGTTTGATTTTGAGGATAATACAAATTTTTTATTGCTTCATGCATTGTTACTTTTTGCAGTTGTAGTAGTTTGCTATTATATTTTATTGAAGCAAAAAATGAAAAAAATAATTTAATAGAAAAAAATTTTTTTATTCAATAAAAACACTTTTTTGTATTTTTTATTCAAAATATGATAAATGTCATTTTTTTAACAGCTTAATTGTCCGAAATTTGCATAGAAATTAACAGATTATTAACTAAATCAATCAATTTAAATATTTTATTATGAAATTTTATTACGGAATTTTAGCAGTAGTATTCGCAACCCTTGTATCTTGTGGTGGCGGAACGAAAACAGAAACAAAAGCTCCAGCTCATAAAGCTGCTGCAACACCAGCAAAAACCGAAACAGCAAAAACCGAAACAGCACATCACGGACAGGCTTCAGTAGCAGCTGGAAAAAATGAAGATGCCAATGTATTGCAAACAGCAATGACCTACAAAGACAAAGATGGTAATAAACCATTTTCAACACTTGTAGCAGCAGTACAAGCAGCAGGAGTAGGAGATGCTTTAGTAAACGCAGGTCCTTTGACTGTATTTGCGCCAGTTAATGCAGCCTTTGACAAATTGCCAAAAGGGACAGTAGAAACCTTGTTAAAACCAGAAAACAAAACAAAACTAGGTTTTATACTTAAAAATCATGTTGCACCTTCTAATTACCCAATCAAACAATTAAAAAAAGAGGCCAAAAAAGGACGTAAGCTATATATGGCTTCTGGTAAATATCTAGTAGTAGAAAATAAAGATGGTAAAATATATGTTGGTGGAGCACCAATCTTAATGTCAGTAAAAGTATCAAATGGTTGGATACACGTAATTGACCAAGTATTAGTACCTTCTGATAAATAAAATGAATATCAAATAATTAATCTAAATAAAAAGTAAATGAAACTAAAATTTTTGACTGTAGTAGCTCTTGGAGCACTAATGATGACAAGTTGTGGTGGTGATGACAAAAAAGCAGCAAAACCTGCTGAAAAAGCACCAGCTAAACAGGAAGCACCTAAAAAATCAGCTAAAATAGATTTAACTGCACCAACTCTAGACAACAAAGGGATTGGTAAATTTAAAGATGTAAAAATAGCAGATAAAATAGATGACGCTATGGTTGCCAAAGGAAAAGAAATTTATAAAACACACTGTACTACTTGTCATAAAATTAAAAAACGCTATATTGGTCCTGCTTTAAAAGGAGCTACTAAAAGACGTTCTGCGGAGTGGATTATGAATATAATAACAAACTCTAAAGAAATGTTGGAAAAAGACCCTGTAGCCAAAGCTTTAATTGCAGAATATCATGCGCCAATGGCTGAGCAAAAGCTTAAAGATGAGGAAGTTCGTGCAATTTATGAATACCTTAGAACAAAAAATTAATACAAATTTTAACAACAATTAATTTATATCAAAATGAAAACAATTTTAAAAAGTATATTTGCTTTTTTGGTAACAGCTACATTTTTAGTGAGTTGTGCACCTACGGAAGCAGGTAAGGAAACAAGAGGAAATGCTAAAGGAGCTATTTCGGGTTCTGCAGCAGAAAAAACATATGTTGCCCCAGGTAAATATGATTCGCATTATGCATTTATTTCTGGTGGTTTCTCTGGTCAATTAGCTGTTTATGGTTTGCCTTCTGGTAGATTATTTAGAGTAATACCTGTTTTTTCTCAAGATCCTGAAAAAGGATATGGTTATAATGAAGAAACAAAACCGATGTTAATGACTTCTCACGGTTTTGTGCCTTGGGGAGATTCACACCATCCAGACATTTCACAAACTAATGGTACAGTTGATGGACGTTGGGTATTTATCAACGAAAACAACACACCACGTATTGCACGTATTTCTCTAAAAACATTTGAAACAGAAGAAATTATTGAGATTCCTAACTCAGCAGGTAACCACTCATCTTCTTTTGTAACAGAAAATTCAGAATATGTAGTTGCAGGTACACGTTTTGCTGTGCCAATTCCACAACGTGATATATCTATAAAAGATTATAAAGGAAATTTCAAAGCTTCTTTATCATTCTTAAAAATAGATAAAGAATCAGGTCATATGAATATTGCATTCCAAATTAGAATGCCTGGTTTCAACTATGATTTATCACATCCAGGTCGTGGAAAATCACACGGATGGTTCTTCTTCTCTACGTATAACACAGAAGAAGCAAATACATTGTTAGAAGTTAATGCATCGCAAAATGATAAAGATTATATAGCAGCAATTAACTGGAAAAAAATTGAAGAATATGTAGCTAATGGTGGAGGTAAAAAAGAGCCTGCTCGTTATGCGCATAACCTTTGGAATGATGACGCACATTCAGCAACTAGTACTATAGAAAAACAAGTATTAGTAGTTGAGCCTAAAGATGTACCAGGAGCAATATACTTCTTGCCAACAGCAAAATCACCACACGGTTGTGATGTAGATCCAACAGGAGAATACATTATTGGTAATGGTAAATTGGCTGCAGCAATGACTGTACACTCATTTACTAAAATGCAAAAAGCAATAAAAGACAAAGCTTTTGATGGTGATGCGTATGGTATTCCAATCATTAAATTTGAAGCGGTAAACTATGGCGTTTTAGACCAACCAGGTTTAGGACCACTACATACTGAGTTTGATACAAGAGGAAATGCATATACAACATTCTTTATCTCTTCTGAGGTTGTAAAATGGAATATAAAAGACCTTAAAGTTATTGACAGACATGCTGTTTATTACTCAGTAGGTCACTTAATGATACCAGGAGGAAACTCTAGAACACCAGATGATAAATATTTGGTTGCAATGAACAAAATTACCAAAGACCGTTATTTACCAACTGGTCCTGAAGTGTGTCAATCGGCGCAATTATTTGATATTTCTGGAGAAAAAATGGAATTATTGTTAGATTTCCCTACTATTGGAGAACCGCATTATGCAGCAGGTATTGCCGCTGATAAAATAATGGGTAAAACTACAAAAATCTATAAATTAAGTGAAAACAAACATCCTGATGCTGTAAAATCTGAAGCAGAAACAAAGGTTGTTCGTAAAGGTAATGAAGTACACATCTATATGTCTATGATTCGTTCACACTTCTCACCAGATAATATTGAAGGTGTACGTGCTGGAGACAAAGTGTTCTTCCATATTACAAACTTAGAGCAAGATTATGATGTGCCACATGGTTTCTCAATGATTGGGGCAAATACTTCTGAATTATTGGTTATGCCAGGTAGAACAGCTACTGTAATTTGGGAACCAAAAGAAGTTGGTGTATGGCCATTCTACTGTACAGACTTCTGTTCTGCATTGCACCAAGAAATGCAAGGATATGTTCGTGTATCAGCTAAAGGTGCAAACACACCTTTAACATACACTTTAGATAGTGATGTACCAGGTGCTGAAGAAGAATAGTATCTTAAATTAGTATAAAAATTCAATTAGCGGGTAATTAAGAATTGATTACCCGCTTTTTTAATACTGATATTTATCATTTTTTACAAATAAACTATTGATAATTAATATTTTATATAAAATACTTTTTACTGTTTTATGTAACAAACATTACCTTAATAATAGGTCGAAAAATTGTAAATTTGTAGTACTAAATTAAAAGAAACAAATAAAAAATTATATCATGAAAAAATCACAACTATTAATGTTTGTAGGTGCTTTATTGTTAGGCGCATTATATCTATTTCCTTTATGGAAAATCACTTTGATTGCACCACAATATCCAGAACCACTAGGTTTAAATATTCATATTACACACCTATCAGATGGTGTGCAGTATAATGATGTTAAAAACATTGACTTATTGAACCATTATATTGGTATGGCACATCTTCCAACAGAAGAAAATGTAGCAAAAAAAGAAGTAAAACCATTTATTGAGTTTACTATTTTTCCTATCGTTATAGGTGTTATGATTGCTTTAGGTATTCTTGTGGCATTCAAAGGAAATAAAAAATGGTATCTGTATTGGCTTATCATTATGATTTTGCTCGGTATAGCAGGGCTTACCGATTTCTATCTGTGGTTAGATACGTATGGACATAATCTTGACCCTAATGCTATTCTGAAAATTACCGATAAAGTAACAGGAAAACCAATGGGATATCAACCGCCGTTCTTTGGTTACAAAAAGCTTTTAAACTTTGAAGTATATTCATATCCAGCACTAGGAGCCTATTTTATTGCTGCAGGTATGGCACTTTCTTTCTTAGCTTTTATAACGGGAAAAAAAGAAACAAAATAACACTAAATTTTTCAAATAATAACGAGTATTTTTTTAACTAAGAATACTCGTTTTTTTTGTATCTTTGATGTACAAATAAAAAATCTTATGAAAACTACATATAAAGTACTTTTGCTACTAGCAGTAAGTCTATTTTTTACAGCTTGTGGTATAGAGCCAAAGCCCCTAGCTTATGGAGATGATCACTGTTCACTCTGCGATATGACTGTGGTAGACAAGACGCATGCGGCTGAATATACAACCAAAAAAGGAAAGTCTTTTCCTTTTGATGCTGTAGAATGTTTGGTTTGGAAAATCAATAAAACACATAACGAAGATGAACTTGCGTTTATACTTGTAGCAGATTATCTGCACCCTGGGAAACTTATCAATGCAAAAGATGCAACGTATCTTATTTCTGAAGGTATTCAAAGCCCTATGGGAGCCAATCTTTCTGCTTTTGCTACAAAAGAAGCAGCGCAAGCAAAACAAAAAGAATTTAAAGGTGACCTGTTTAATTGGGAACAGTTAAAAAACCATTTAAAAAAATAATATGCGTTATCTTTTAGGTCTTTTTTTATTGTTTAGCTTTCAGCTTCAAGCAAAAACCATTACTGTTTGTAGTACTTGCAAGGTAAAAACTGTTGCAGCAGGTGTTGCCTTGGCAGCAGATGGTGATACCGTATTGGTCAAAGCTGGTCTATACAAAGAAACCAACATAGAAATAACCAAAGCCATTAAAATCATAGGCGAAGGGTTTCCTGTATTGGATGCTGAAGGAAAGAAAGCAAATATTTTTCATAGTGAAAACACAGCAGGTTTCACCATATCAGGTTTTAAGTTTATTAATGTTGGTATGAGTTATACCAAAGAAATAGCAGCTGTTTTTACCTATCGTTGTGATGATTTTACGATAAGTAATAATAAAGTAGATATGTGCTTTTATGCATTTATGATGCAACGTGCTAATTCTTCACAGCTTATCAATAACAAAATTCACGGTAAGGCTGTAAAAGAAACAACTTCTGGTAATGGTATTCACCTTTGGAAATGCGATGATATGAATATTATTGGCAATGTAGTAGATGGCATGCGTGACGGTATTTATTTGGAACACGTGACCTGCAGTTTGATTACTAACAATATAAGTAAAAACAATGTACGCTACGGTTTGCATTTTATGTTTTCTGATAATAATGATTATTATGACAATGAATTTATGCGTAGTGGTGCCGGTGTAGCTGTGATGTTCTCAAAGCATATCACCATGAGAAACAATCTGTTTCACCTCAATTGGGGAACTGCCTCTTATGGTTTGTTACTCAAAGAAATATACGATGGCTTTATTTATGACAATATATTTGATCAAAACACCATTGGTATTAATATTGATGGTTGTAACCGTATTAATTATAACAATAATAAATTTATAAAAAATGGTTGGGCATTAAAATTTACAGGAGGATGCTATACCAATATTTTTAATACCAATGATTTTATGTCTAATGCCTTTGATTTATCCTATAATAGTCATTTAAATGATAATGAATTTAAATACAATTACTGGAGTGAATATACTGGTTATGATTTGGATAGAGACGGTATTGGTGATGTGCCATTTCGTCCTGTAAAATTATTCTCTTATGTAGTGAATAAAACACCAGAAAGTTTGATATTACTCAGCAGTTTGTTTGTAACGATTATTAATTTTTCGGAGAAAGTTTCGCCTGTATTTACCCCAGACAATTTAAAAGATGCTACGCCAATGATGAAACCAGTAGTTAGTATAATAAAACCTTCAAACAAAGATTTGACCCAATGATTCAAATAGAAAAATTACATAAGAAATTTGGAAAACTTACCGTTTTAGATGGTTTGGATTTAACAATACAAAAAGGCGGAATATTTGCCATTTTAGGACCTAATGGTTCGGGTAAAACTACTTTAATAAAATGCTTACTAGGGATGGTAGTTCCAGATAAAGGAAATATCATTTTAGATGGCAAACCCATTTTAAAACAATGGAAATACCGTAATGATTTAAACTATTTACCACAAATAGCCAATTTTCCTGTTAACCTTAGCGTTAAAGAATTGATAGCTATGGTCAAAAATTTACGACCAAAAGCTTCCAATGAGCAAGAATTAATAGATTTGTTTGGACTCAACCCTTTTATGAAAAAGAAATTGGGAAATCTCTCTGGAGGAACCAAACAAAAGGTCAATTTGGTACTTACCTTTATGTTTGATAGTGATTTAATCATTCTCGATGAACCAACAACAGGACTTGATCCTATAGCGCTTATCTATTTAAAAGAATTGATAGCCAAAGAAAAAGCCAAAGGGAAAACCATATTAATCACCACACACATTATGAGTTTGGTCGATCAAATGGCAGATGAAATTGTATTTTTATTAGACGGAAAAATCTATTTCAAAGGGAGCGTATCAGCACTCAAAACACAAACAGAACAAGACAGTTTAGAACATGCCATAGCGCATTTAATCTCAAAACAATATGCTTAAAATATTAAAATACAGTATTTACGATCTTTTACGTAGTAGATGGAGTTATGTTTACTTTTTCTTCTACCTTATCTTGGGTTTTGTATTGTTCTTTTTGAACAATAATCTAGACAAAGCCATTACGACCATAATGAACATCATCGTGATTCTCACGCCGCTTATCGGGACTATTTTTGGAGTGATGTATTACTATAATTCCAAAGAATTTACAGAACTACTATTGGCGCAACCCATTAAACGAAGTACTATTTTTATGGGACAATATTTAGGAATTTCTTTATCACTAACCTTGAGTTTGGTATTGGGACTTGGTATTCCTTTTGCTTTGTATGGTTTGTTCCGTTCAGCTGCTATATTTGACTTTAGCTTACTGCTACTCGTTGGTTTTTTCTTAAACTTTATCTTTGTAGCATTAGCCTTTAATATAGCTATTACGGTAGATAATAAAATAAAGGGCTTTGGTTATGCTATCTTGATGTGGTTATTTTTTGCTGTAATCTATGATGGTATTTTTATGATTACTCAAAATATTTATAATGAATATCCAATTGATAAATTTTCATTGGCAGCCACTATGATTAACCCTATAGATTTATCTCGTATTTTGATAATGCTAAAGCTTAATTTGTCGGCATTACTAGGTTATACTGGCGCTATTTTTAAACAGTTTTTTGGAAGTAACCTTGGATTTTTTATATCTATGGCAGTACTCATACTTTGGATTGTACTTCCTGTACTGCGTATGCGCGTAAAGTTAAAAAAGAAAGATTTTTAATTATCATTTCCGTACGAAGGGAGAAATCTCATGATTGAAAATAAAACAGGTAGCTTTTATTTTTTACCTATATTTATTACGCCACCAAATACAATATTCCATTGCGAAAACATAAAATGTTGTTTGGCAATATCTGACGCATCCATTGTGGTGCGTATACTAGGCATATTGATATAGCCTGTTTTAAATTCACTTTGAACAAATAGTTTTTTGTTAAATGTAATACGTCCAGCGGTGAGGATGCTCAAGCCATATCCAGCAAGATGAAACTCATCATAGCGAGGTTTGTTTATTAAAGTAGTGTTTGTTCTTGGATACAAAAAACCTAAACCAGCACCTCCAATAAGATCAAAATCAAATTTTTTGATTTGGTACAAATTATAGGTGTAGCGCATTTCGGCATTAATATAGTTTAAGCCGTCAGTATGCTCAAAAAAGAGAAAATCATCTGTAATTACAATAGGATCATTGGCATATGTATTATCATAAACGGTTCCTGTTCCTGCTATAGTTCCATTTATTTTTACGGTTTGATTGCGTGCTACTACGTACTTCATATGATCTACTCCTATAGAAACATCCCATTTATCATCCAAATAATAACCTAATCGGAAGTTGTATTGTGGAATAGTCATACGCAGAGGATTAAAATAGGGGTCAATACCAAATTGAGACTGACGGTCATTTCCTACTACATCTTGCAATGTAAAATTGTAAGTATCACCTTTGAATTGAATGTCTGATTTAGCATATTTACTACCATTCCATCCCCAATAAAAATAAAACTTTCCTTTTCGTGTATTGCTGGTTTCTTCTTGTCCAAAACTAGTTAAATGGAACGCTAATAATAGACTTAATAAAAATATTTTTTTCATTTTGATGTGTTTTAATTCTGTTTTAATTTATTGATTTTACTAAAAATATCCCATAGCACTACACCGCAGCTTACTGAAATATTAAGCGAGTGTTTTGTGCCTATTTGAGGTATTTCAATAACGGCATCGCACATAGAAACTATTTCTTGCTGGACGCCTTTAACTTCGTTACCCATTACTATGGCATATTTTTGCTGTTTTTTAGGCGAAAATGTGTCGAGCATTATACTGTTTTCAGCCTGTTCAATTGCAAGGCAAGTGATGTCTTGCTCTTGTAGTTTCTCGATCACGGTTTTAGTGTCTGCTGCATATTCCCAAGCAACAGTATCTGTAGCTCCCAAAGCTGTTTTGTGAATATCTTTATGTGGAGGTTGTGCTGTAATACCACAAAGATATATTTTTTCTATGCGGAAAGCATCTGAAGTACGAAATACAGAACCGATATTGTTTAGACTGCGTATATTGTCTAAAACAACTAGTATTGGTGTTTTTTTACTGGCTTTAAATTCGGCAATCGTTTGCCTTTTGAGTTCACTGTTTTTTAATTTTCGATGCATTGTGCAAAGATATTATTTAAAAAGATGCTTCACAATAATTTTAAATAAATAAAGCGCCAAAAATAATTTTTGACGCTTTTTATATTTTTTGTTGATTATTTAAATGTATAGCGTATTGCTACACCACCATTGATATGAAATCCATCATAAAAATCTCCAAAAGCAAATTCAGGTCTAGCATCTATAGATATAAGAATAGGAGAATCAAATTTATATTCTAAACCAACAGTTCCTCCTGCTACAATGTAAGTACCACTATCGTTATAATCATAGTAACTATAATAGTATTTAGAGTCATATTTCCAAATACCAACACCACCACCAGCTCCATAAAACCAATTCATTTTATCTACAGATTCAAAATTAAGAACTTTTTGATAATATGCATCTATTTTTATATCACTATATGTACTATATCCTCTCCACGAAACGCCTAATTCAATACGGCTTGAAGTATCGAGTTTCTTTTGGTATGACGCGCCATAATAATTACCCAAACGTAAACCTATGGTATTATCTGCAATTTCCTGTGCATTAGTAAGTGTTGCTACTAATAGAACTAAAACTAAAATTCCTTTTTTCATTATTTTTTTTTTTGATTTATAGAAACAAAGATATAAATTTTAATCAATAAACTGGTATTTTTAATTAAAGTAGCTTGTGATAAAGCGTACGCTCCCTATTCAAAGTTTAAAGTAGGTGTGGCATTATTATTAGAAAAAGGCAAAATAATATTGGGTAACAATCAAGAAAATGCTGCTTACCCTTCAGGAATGTGCGCAGAGCGTGTAGCCATTTGGAAAGCGCATTCCGATTTTCCAGATGTCAAAATGGTTAAAATGGCACTAACCATAAAATCAGAGAAACAAGTGATTAAATCACCCGTTCCTCCTTGTGGTGCTTGCAGACAATCCATTGCTGAATACGAAGTGAAACAAAAAAGCCCTATAGTCAATTTATTCTCGAATATTGGCTAATTTTTATTTTAATATGTTATTCAAATAAATTCAAACAAGGACTAGACCCCATTTCAACCCTATCACAACTTGTTTTTCTCATTTTTATTAAGATGTTTGTCGTCCTGAATAACAGGAATAACTTTAAATAATTTTAGAATGAAAAAATTAATGAAATCCGTAGTTGTAGCACTTCTTTTTGTGGCTACATTACAAGCACAAGAACTAAACAGTATTTCTAATACTGTAGTTAACGTAGAAAAAATGGGAATTTTTGAATTTCAAGAAAAGACCATAGATTATGGTGTTATTAAGAAAAATGCTGATGGTGCCCGTGAATTTACATTTAAAAATGTAGGGCAAGCACCTATTATTATCACCAAAGTAAAAGCAAGTTGTGGTTGTACAGTACCTACTAAGCCTGCAAAAGCTATTATGCCAGGAGAAAAAGCTGTTATCAAAGTATCTTATGATACCAAAAGATTGGGTGCTTTTTCAAAAACGATTACGGTATCTTCTAATGCAAAACAAAAACAATATGTTTTGCATATCAAAGGAACAGTAGTACAATAAGGCAATAAAAAAGAGTCAACAAAAGAATAATTATTTTGTTGACTCTTTTTTGTTTACACTATTGCAATATAGTGTTGTCCGACTAAAATCATTCCATTTTCTGTGAAGTCAATCTATTATCTCATGTGTTCTAACGAAGCGGTCTTTTGTCTTTTATCGAATACTAATGTGAATTTATAAACTATTACAATAGTCTTTTACTATTAAATTTACTAATTTGCACAAGTCTTAAACTTTAAAATACCAAATGCAAAAACTATTATTAACCCTTTTCTTATGCTTTAGTAGTATAGCAAACGCACAATTTATCTTTTCGGGAAAAGTAAATGCTGATTTTCAAGACGCTACCGCATACTTAAGTATAGTGGATGATTGTAATAAGAAATCACTATTTATAACCGAAGCGATACTTATGGAAGCGCCAGTTGATAGTGTTGGAAGTTTTAATTTTCAAGGAACTATTCTTGACCAGAAAAATAAGATTTACAAAATACATATTGACAAATGCAATGAGAATGTCACCGATTTTAAGCATTTAATGAATCATTGTGATGCGAGTCGTGAGATTCTTTTCATTGCGAATGTTAATGATAGCATTTTCTTTCCATTAAATGATTTGGAACAAGTTTTTTGTACTGTGAGCACTAAAAAATCATATCATAATGCCTTGTTAGAAATAGATGACTTACACGAAAAACTCTTTGCAGATTTACAATTTTCAAAAAGTGATTTGCAACGTCATACCATCTACAAAAACCATTTTTTGAGCTTACAAAAATTTGCTAAAACCTTTCACGAACCTCTTGCTGAACTGTATGCTTTTCAGTTGTATGCCGATGAAAAATCGTTTAGTCGTACAGCGTATTTAAAAGATTTAAAAAAATCAAATTATTATAAAGAACTTCTTTTACAGCTAAAGAAAAAGTATCCTAAATCTACTTATCTAACGAATTATCAATATGCTCTGAAACGAGATAAACACCCTTTTCTTGACAAAAGTGCTGTTTTTTCCAAAAAAACACTATTTATTGTATTATTTATATCACTTTTAATTAATGTGCTATTTTTTTATAAGCAGTTCCAATCTAAAAATAAAATAAAGCATAAAGAAGTAGATTACAAGAAAGTATTGACCAATCAAGAACAAAAAGTTTTTGAATTAATGTTATCGCAATCAAACAAAGAGATTGCAGCATCATTATTTGTAAGTGTGAGCACAGTCAAAACGCATATCAATAATATTTACTCCAAATTAGGTATTGCTTCACGTCGCGAAATCGAACACTTTTTTAATGCCGATTAAAAAATTTATTTCTTTATATTTGCCCTTTAATCTTAATACAAGCACATGGCATCTATAAAAGAGATATTGGCACTAGCGCCAACAGAACAAGAAATAGCAATTAACGGTTGGGTACGTACTTTTAGAAGTAATCGTTTTGTAGCACTAAATGATGGTTCTACAATACACAATATACAATGTGTGCTAGATTTTGAAAACTATGAAGAAGCACTACTTAAACGCATAACTACAGGAGCATCACTAGCTGTTATAGGTAAACTGGTAGCGAGTCAAGGAAAAGGGCAAAAAGTAGAGTTACAAGTAGAAAAACTTACTATTTTAGGAGATTCTGATCCTGATAAATACCCGATACAACCAAAACGCCATACTTTGGAGTTTTTGCGAGAAAATGCCCATCTTCGTGTGCGAACCAATACGTTTTCTGCAGTGATGCGCGTGCGTTCAACACTAGCTTTTGCAGTACATCAATATTTTCAAGAGCATGGATTTTTCTATGTAAACACACCTATTATCACAGGTTCAGATGCCGAAGGAGCAGGAGAAATGTTTCGTGTCACCAATTTAGATTTAAACAATATTCCTAAAGCAGAAGATGGTAAAATAGACACAAGAAAAGACTTTTTTGGAAAAGAAACAAACCTTA
Source organism: Flavobacteriaceae bacterium (assembly GCA_027073495.1). Classification (GTDB taxonomy): domain Bacteria; phylum Bacteroidota; class Bacteroidia; order Flavobacteriales; family Flavobacteriaceae; genus JALSVQ01. Next base: position 20,621 of record JALSVQ010000017.1, read on the forward strand.
CTGTTTCGGGACAATTAGAAGCCGAGACCTATGCTATGGGTCTTGGAAAAGTATACACTTTTGGTCCTACTTTTAGAGCAGAAAATTCCAATACAACACGCCACTTGGCAGAATTTTGGATGATAGAACCTGAAGTAGCATTCAATGATTTGGAAGATAATATGACGCTTGCCGAAGACTTTATAAAATATGTATTAAAATACACTTTGGAGCACTGTGAAGCTGATTTAGCCTTTTTAGAGCAACGTTTAATACAAGAAGAAAAGTCAAAACCACAAAAAGACCGCAGTGATATGCCATTGCTAGAAAAACTACGTTTTGTTGTCGATAATGATTTTGTACGTCTTTCATACACCGATGCTATAGAAATATTGAAAAACTCAAAACCCAATAAGAAAAAGAAATTTCAATTTCCTGTTAATGAATGGGGCGTTGATTTGCAAAGTGAACATGAGCGCTTTTTGGTAGAAAAACATTTTAAAAAACCCGTAGTTTTATTTGATTATCCAGCAAACATCAAAGCATTTTATATGCGTATGAACGAAGATGGTAAAACCGTTCGTGCTATGGATGTACTTTTCCCTGGTATTGGAGAAATGGTTGGTGGTTCACAACGTGAAGAACGTTTGGATGTGCTCCAAGAAAAAATGAAAACGATCGGTATTGACCAAGAAGAATTATATTGGTATTTAGATACGCGCCGATTTGGCTCTGCTGTACATTCAGGCTTTGGATTAGGTTTTGAACGTTTGGTGCTTTTTGCTACTGGAATGGGTAATATACGTGATGTGATACCTTATCCACGTTACCCTAAAAATGCAGCCTTTTAAAAGTCGAAAATAAGATATAAAACATTTTGATTTTTCAATCAAATTTAGTATATTTGAGCAGATATAAACATAAATTTAAAACAAACAACTATGGGGCCATTTTTAGGATTTTTATTAATTTTAGTGCTAATAACGATAATTTCCACAGCATTTACAGTAAAACAACAAACGGCTGTAATCACGGAACTTTTTGGGAAATTCAAATCGATAAGACAAGCAGGGTTACACTTCAAGGTGCCTTTTTTTGAACGTATAGCGGGTAGAATAAGTTTAAAAATACAACAGCTAGACGTAATAGTAGAAACAAAAACAAAAGATGATGTATTTGTACATCTTAAAATATCTGTTCAGTTTTTGGTGCAACGTGAGCATGTATATGATGCATTCTATAAGCTTCAAAATCCGCATGAGCAAATTACAGCATTTATTTTTGACGTAGTACGTGCAGAAGTGCCAAAAATGATATTGGATGATGTTTTTGAGAAAAAAGAAGAAATAGCACTAGCAATACAACGTGACCTTAAGGAAGCGATGCTTAATTATGGTTATGATATCATTAAAGCTTTAGTAACAGATATTGACCCAGATGAAAATGTAAAAATAGCGATGAACCGTATTAATGCGGCAGAACGTGAAAAAGTTGCAGCACAACATGAGGGAGACGCTCAACGTATTTTGATAGTAGAACGTGCCAAAGCCGAAGCAGAAAGCAAAAGGCTACAAGGTAAAGGTATAGCTGATCAACGTAGAGAAATAGCACGCGGTTTGGAAGAATCTGTAGATGTATTGAACCGTGCAGGTATTAACTCACAAGAAGCATCAGCATTGATTGTTATTACACAACACTATGATACTTTGCAAAGTATTGGTGCAGATACCAATTCAAACTTAATACTTTTACCAAACAATCCAACGGCAGCCTCTGGTCTGTTGACTGATATGGTAACGAGTTTGGTAGCAGCAAACAAAATGAATGATGCAGAGAAGAAAAATAAGTAATTATTTTTAACAATATTTCAAAGCGTGTATGATATACACGCTTTTTTTATACCTTTGTTTTATGAAACGTTTTCTACAAATATTCTTTTTAGCAAATATTATACTCTTAGTTTTTGGCTATTATATCAAGGCTGATGATATCATTCAAGGCAATCGTTATATTGGTATAGCAGTGGTTGTGTTTGCTTTTGTGTTTTTACCTTTATTTCTTTACTATCGCTATAAAGGGCGGACATTGAAAGAATATACTGATTTGGATAAACTTATACGTGAACATTCTGAAATCTATCCTAAAGATAAGCAAGAATAAGGATTTTCTTATAAAAAATATATACACAAAAAAAGACCATCAATTTGATGGTCTTTGTTGTTGTTGTTTTGTTTGCTATTAAGCCTCAAAAGGAACAATAGAAACATAAGATTTGTTATCTCTCTTTTTAGTGAATTTCACTAATCCATCAACTTTGGCGTGCAATGTATGGTCTTTTCCCATATATACATTTTCACCAGGATGATGTTGTGTTCCGCGTTGTCTAATAATGATGTTACCAGCAATAGCTGCTTGGCCACCAAATATTTTTACACCGAGTCTTTTACTTTCTGACTCTCTACCATTCTTCGAACTACCTACACCTTTCTTATGTGCCATAATGTTTTATGTTTTAGGTTAATTATTTTATTTAATAAAAATCAGATTACGCTTTACCGCCATCTAATTCATCTTGCCATTTTTTTAAAGCATCCCAATCACCTTCTGCAGCCATTTTAGCTTGTGCAGGCCAAGTTGTTGGGTCGTGCATTCTATATCTGCTACCTGCAGCATCTAAGATAGCTTGGATATCTGCTAAATCTGCAGCAGCTAATTTTGCAAATGTTTCAAAACCTCCATCGGTTAATAAACCTGCTATTTTTGGCCCAATACCTTCTATTTTTTTAAGATCATCACCTTTGCTAACTTTTTTTGTAGCTTTTTCTTTGGTAGCTGGTTTTTCAGCTTTAACAGCAGTTTCTTTTTTCACTGGGTTTTTAGCAGCTGGTTTTACAGCGGCAACCGTTTCTTTTTTTACTGCTTTTTTAGCAACTGGTTTAGCTTTAGCAGCTTTTTTAGTTGATTTGTGACCAGAAGCAACAATGCTTTCGATAACTAATTCAGTTAAATACTGACGGTGTCCATTTCTAAGTTTGTAACCTTTTCTTCTTTTCTTTTTGAAAACGATTACTTTATCTCCTTTTAAGTGTTTTACCACCTTGGCAGTCACTGCTGCTCCTTCGATAGCTGGGGCGCCAATGGTTACTGCTCCATCATCTATAAGAAGTACATTATCAAAGGTCACATTTGCGCCTTCATCTTCTTTTAAACGATGTACAAATAACTTTTGATCTTTAGCAACTTTAAATTGCTGCCCTGCTATTTCCACTATTGCGTACATATAATACAGTTTAATTTGTTATTAAATACATTAAAAATTGTCTGCAAAGATAATAAAAATAATTAAAACACAATATTGTTTTTAATTATTTAAAACTTAAACGTTTTAAATAAAGCTAAATAATTCTTTGCAAGAATATGTTTATTCTAAAAAAAATGCTACTTCAAAAGCACACTTCAATTGAGTACGATGTGTTTTTTGAGGGGAATCACATCAGAAGCTATTTTTGAGAGGAAAATAGTGTTAAGTTTTGAAGGGCTGTCTAATGACAACCCTTCTTTAATTATATGTACCGCTACAGATAGACAAATTACACTTCGTAGGTTTCTCCACTAAAAAACAAATCATCTACTTTAGTAAATTTAGAATTTGCCTTAACTTCTTTGGTTAAAGCATCTTCACGTTGTTCATAGGTTAACTCTTCAGAAGCTCTAATAATACCCGTAACCATTGGATATTCTAATTTTGCCAACATGGTATGCAATGTATTATCGTGTTCTTTTGCATTATGAATTAATATATCTTCTTCTTTAACACCATTTTCGCCAATAGTAACAACTTCTAATTTTAATCCGTTAAGTATTAAACCTTTGTTTTTTTCTTTACCAAAAATCATTGGTTTTCCATGCTCAACAAGTAGTTGTTTATCTTCTCTAACCGTTTTATCTGTATATTGTGTAAAACATCCATCATTAAAAATAACACAATTTTGCATCACTTCTATTAAAGACGTTCCTTGAAATTTTTCCGCTTCAATAAAAGTTTTAGTCATTTCTTTAGGATTATTTCCTGCTAATCGCGCAAAGAATCGCGCATTAGCTCCCATTGCTAAAACACCAGGAGAAAACGGTGGTTGTGTATTTCCGTAAGGTGAAGTTTTTGTTTTTTGACCGATTAATGAAGTTGGCGAAAATTGCCCTTTGGTCAAACCATAAATTTCATTATTAAAAAGAATAATATTAATGTTAACATTTCTTCTTAACACATGTATAAAATGATTTCCTCCAATAGCCAATGAATCACCATCACCTGTTATAGTCCAAACACTTAATTCTGGATTGGCTAGTTTAGTACCAGTAGCAATTGCAGCTGCTCTACCGTGAATACTATGCATCCCATAAGTATCCATATAATACGGAAAACGCGAAGAACACCCAATACCAGATATAAATACCACATCTTCTTTTTTTATGCCCATTTCAGGAAGTGCTTTTTGCATCGATCTTAAAATTACATAGTCATCACAACCAGGACACCATCTTACTTCTTGATCACTTGCAAAATCTTTAAATGTATATTTTTTTACTGCTGTATCCATTATAGTAGTGTTTTAAATTTTTGAGTTAATTCATTTGCACCAAAAGGCAAGCCTTGAATTTTATTGTATTGTGAAAATATAAATTCAGGAAAGTTACTTCGTAATAGCATAACTAACTGTCCATTATTTAATTCACAAACTATTATTTTTTTAAATTTAGCAAATACTGCTGCTGTATTTTTTGGCATCGGATTGATATAATTAAAATGCGCATGACCTATTTTAAGTCCTTCGTCTTCTGCTAATTTTTTTGTAGCCGAATGTAACGAACCAAATGTTCCTCCCCAACCAACAACGAGTAAGTCACCTTCTTCATTAAAATCTGCTTTTAAATCTGGGATACTATTTTGTACGCGTTGTACTTTTTCAGCTCTTATTTTGGTCATATATTCATGGTTCTTTGGAACATATGATACATTTCCTGTAGTTTTATCTTTTTCTAACCCACCAACACGATGCTCAAAACCCTCTGTGCCGGGAATAGCCCATGCTCTAGCTAAAGTTTCCGTATCTCTATCATATACATTCCATGCTTCAGAATTGCTACCTGCTGCAATTTTTTTATTCGAAATACTAGGCATATCATTAATCGATTTTATTTTCCAAGGCTCAGAACCATTAGCAATATATCCATCGGTTAATAATAAAACAGGTGTCATATGCTCTAAAGTGAGCTTTGCCGCTTCGTAAGCCCAATCAAAACAATTGGCAGGCGTACTTGCAGCAATAACGATTAATGGACTTTCTCCATTACGACCATACATAGCTTGTAGCAAATCCGATTGTTCCGTTTTTGTAGGTAATCCTGTTGAAGGACCACCACGTTGCACATCGACAATTACTAAAGGTAATTCTAAAATCATGGCTAAACCAACAGCTTCACCTTTTAAGGCTAAACCTGGTCCAGAAGTAGTAGTAATGGCCAAATCTCCAGCAAAAGAAGCGCCAATAGCAGACGTAACCCCTGCAATTTCGTCTTCTGCCTGAAAAGCTTTTACACCAAAATGTTTATGTTTTACCAATTCGTGTAATATATCAGAAGCAGGCGTAATAGGATAAGAACCTAAAAACAATTCCAATCCAGATTTTTCAGCAGCAGCTAAAAATCCCCAAGCCGTTGCTGTATTACCATTAATAATACGGTATTGCCCTTTTGGCATTTTTGATGGCGCAATAACATATGAATTTGGAATTAACTCTAATGTTTCAGCAAAATAGAAACCAGTTTTTAATACTTTTGAATTTGCCTCAGCTATAATTGGCTTTTTAGCAAATTTCTTTTTAAAGAAATCTAAAGTATGTTCCATATCGCGATGGTACATCCAATAAACCATTCCTAAAGCAAACATATTTTTACTTCGTGTAATAGATTTATTATCTAATCCCATTCCAGATAATGCTTCTTTGGTTAATGAAGTCATAGCAACTTCGATAACGCGATAATTATTTAAACTTCCATCTTCTAGTGGATTACTTGCATAAAGTGCTTTTTCTAAATTCTTTTTTGTAAATGAATCGGTATCAACTATTATGGTATGACCGGGTTTTAATGCCTCAATATTGGTTTTTAAAGCCGCAGGATTCATACAAACTAATAAATCTAAATCTTCACCAGGAGTACATATCTCCACACTACCAATATGTACTTGAAAGCCACTTACACCATAAAGACTCCCTTGAGGTGCTCTAATTTCTGCAGGATAGTTTGGGAATGTAGCTACATCATTTCCAAACATAGCCGAAGTATCGGTAAACTGCATACCTGTAAGTTGCATGCCATCGCCAGAGTCACCAACAAAACGGATAACTACATGATCTAATGCTTCTTCTTTATTTTTTATTGCCATTTTAAGCTAATTTTAAGTTTGTTGATAAATAGTATTAATGGACTATTTATTAATTGGCAAATTTAGAATAAATAAGTGTAATGATTCCGTTCTTACAGCAATATTTTAAGAAACTATTTAGTCACCAATAAATTTTAATCCAACACTTATAATATTAGCTTTAAAACCGTTGCATCATTTCTATATGATTAAAATTAAATCTCGTATTTTTATGCCATATTTTCCGATTTGGAATTTTGTAAATATATCATAACATTTTATACTCGTTAAATAATGTAATTTTAATCAATTAATAACGACTTACAATTTAAAACCAACCAAATGCTATTAGTATTACATTTTATTTTAGGAATAATCACTTCTTTTTTAGGTTCATTAGCACCAAGCATGCTCAATATGACTGCTGCAAAAATTAGTTTAACCAAAGGTAAAAATGAAGCTATGAAATTTGCTTTTGCAGTTTCTATTATAGTATTGATACAAGCTTATGTTGCCACTTTATTTACACGCTATTTACGTAAAAATCCTACTTTTGTTCAGTCTTTGCAAAAAATAGCCTTAGTTATTTTCGCTTTGTTAGCAGTTTATTTTTACTTGCAATTTAAAAAAGATAAAGTAAAAACTACCAAAGATAAAGGTTACAAAAATGCATTTTTAGTTGGTCTGCTACTTTCGTCTTTAAATATGTTTTCCATTCCATTTTATTGTGGTATTACTACCGCTTTAGATCTTGCAGGTTGGTTGGAGTTTTCGCAAGTCTATATCATTGCATTTGTTTTTGGTTCGGCTATTGGCACTTTTTTACTTTTATTTATGTATTTAAATTATGCAGAAAAAATACAAGCTAAATCAAAAGGATTATCAAAAAATTTAAATCTAATTTTAAGTATTTTAACAGGAGTTTTGGCTTTGGTTACTTTGTTTAAAGTGCTTTAATAAAATTTTAAAACAGTAGCAACACATCCATTATTTAATCACCTACAAACTTCATCCCAATACTAACAATATTAGCTTTAAAACCGTTGTCTCGTTGATAATGATTAAAATTAAGTGTCATGTTTTTCATTCCAAATTTTCCAATATGGAATTTTGTAAAAATATCACGGTACTTTACACCAAGACCAAACTGGTTAGATGAAAAAGGTGACAAATCATAATCTGAAGTGTAATATTGCTCTGTAGAAAGATGTTTCTCATAAGGTGCAAAATAATCAATAGCTGTTTGCGTATAATAACGATAGTTTGGGTAGAGTGTAAATTTATCACCAAGTTTAATGGGCAATTCTAATTTGACTGTATGAGAGCGCATGCCCCAATCATCGGTATAATAGCGGTAATAGGTTTTAAACACCAAATGTTCATTAATATATTGATGAAAACGCATGCCAAAAGGCAATTTTAATCTGCTGCTAGGCAGACGTTCAATATCATCGGAAAGCTGAAAAACACCTTGATTTTGTTTGGTAGTATAAACAGGGATGTAAGCTGGTGTTCCGATATAAAAATTGGCTTTATCAGCAAAATAAACACGCTGCATCGGACTTGACAACCACCCTTTTTGCATCACAATATCTGTAAAAAATGAAATTTGAGATTTTTTGCTCAATATTTGAGAAAAACTGAGTGAAACTGAATAGGTATTTCGTGCATTATTCTCAACTAAATTGGTGCTTACAGCACGCCAAGCATTGGGCGCGCTTTTATTAATGATATAGCCATTTTGATTATAAATTTTCTCGCCATTGAAAAAACCATAATTAAGGTTTCCTCCACTGTGTTTGTATTCTATTATTTCAGTTGGATAAACAGGGCGCCAATTGTCTAAATAAATTGTTGCGCTAAGTCCTATTTCGGTATTTTTTTGATTGAACTGCTTGCTCAATCCACCTCCAAAACCAAAAGAGAAATAATCAAATTCATTAGAAATACTCATATGTGCTGTACTTATAGTATTTCTATCATCAGAAGAATGACTGTAGCTAAAATTACCACTTGTCCAAACATCTGATTTTGAAGCTCCAGAAGAAATCAACCAAGGTGAACCGTTTGTGGTGCCACCGCCACTATATTCACTAGTGGATGCTCCAGAAAAAGGATTGAGATTGCTCGAAGAAGCTGAACTATACGCAGAAATAGTAGCATCTATAGCCAGTACATCGTCATCATTGAGTGGTATAGAAACAGAAATATCTGTGGCTGCATCAACTAACTCTTCTGAGCCAATACCACCGGTAACTGCTGCATTATCTCCATTTTGTCCATACACACTTCCTAATAAATCTATTTCGGTAGTTTCTAATACGCGTTTTTTATAGGTTTCCGTTTCTTGAGCATAGCTTGTAGCCATACTAATTACAAAAAATAATATGCTAATTATTTTTATTTTTATATCGTTTAATTGCATCCACATCCGCCACCAGCTTTACCACCATTGGCACCAGCAGCACCCTCACGATAGACTTGAAATGTTGTTTCAAATTTTTGTTCTTTACGAGTTGACAAAGTCATATCAGGATCGTTAATTGTTACTTTCTCATACGGTTTTACTGCTACACAAGATGATAGGAGTGTAAGCAGTAGCACTGCTGTTAATAATTTATTGACCATTAGTTTTTAGTTTTATAGTATTAGAAGTATGTATTTTTCCTTGATCATCAATAAGGATGCAAGCTGTATTTTTTAATTGATTAATTCTGTTTAAACCCGTTTCTACACCCATTACAAAAAGTGATGTAGCCAACGCATCTGCAAGTTCTGCACTTGATGCAAAAACACTCGCACTGATTATACCCGAAGCAGGAACACCTGTTCTCGGATCAATAATATGCGAATAGCGTTTGCCATTAAAAACAACGTATTTTTCATAGTTTCCCGAAGTTACAATAGCACCTCGTTTTAAAGGCAATACAGCAAATGCTTTGTGTTTATTCATTGGGTTGGTTATTGCTACTTCCCAATACTTCCCATTAGGTTGTTTGCCCCAAGTGTTCATATCTCCAGAAGCATTAATTATACCTGCTTTTACTCCTTTAGATTGTAAGAGTTTTTTGGCAGTATCAGCTGCATAGCCTTTACCAATAGCTCCAAAACCGATACGCATTCCTTTTAGTTTAAGAAATACACTGTGGTCTTGACCATTCATTATGATGTTTTTATAACCTACTTTAGATACAGAAGCAGCGATAGCTGCAGCACTAGGAAAAGTCTTCATAGAACCATCAAATTTCCATATTTTATCCATTGATGCGTAACTAATATCAAATGCGCCATCGGTAAGCTTCGATATTAATTTTGCACGGCTAATGAGATTAAACAGCTCTTCACTTACAACTACAGGTTTAATACCTGCATTGGCATTGATTCGAGAGGTTTCTGAAGTGCTATCCCAAGAAGATATCAGTTTTTCTATACGTTTTATCTCAGTAATAGCGTCTTGAATACGCAACTGGGCAATACTATCATTTTGGCAAACTACTGTTATTCCAAAATCGGAACCCATAAGGAGTAACTTTTTTTGAAAAACCTGCTGTGCTTGTGTTGTGTTTACAAAAGTAAATAGGAATAGTATCAATGCTTTTTTCATGGTATCAGAATGCGTTTAATAATTCAAAGTAATCTGTTGGTGTTCGGTTTCTATCATAGCTTGTACTGCCTAAAACCTTACCGTTTTTATCCAATACAACAACATAAGGAAAATAGCCATGAGGATTGTATTGCGCTGCTAAGATATCATTTTTTTCTTGTTGTGCTTTTGCTAATTGGTTTTTCTTTTTTCTTGGAAAATCTGCTTTAAGCATTACAAATTTACCTTTAGCCAGTTTTTGAAAAGTCGTTGAATTCCAAATGGTACGTTCGAGTTTTATACAAGGCGCGCACCAATCAGAACCTTGAAACACGAGTATTATTTTTTGATTATTATTTTGTGCTTTTTTTTGCGCTTGTGCAAGGTCGTAATTCCAGTCTTGCGCTTGTACGTTGATTATGCTTAATAATAGAATAAATAAGAAGATTGCTTTTTTCATGTTTTTTTAGTTTTAGTCTCTTGTTTATATAAAGGTTAGCCCATTGTTAACCAACTTTTATACGCTTTTTCATATATTGTTTTAACGTAGTATTCATTTATATAGTCTGTAGTAAGTAGTAAAACTTACACTACTACAACGAGTAATAAAACAAATACCCTACCAATTATTACTCAAAAGCTAAAAATATCATTAAAAAAAACCAATTAACTGCAACTATTGATATATTTGCTCGTCTATCTAAATAAACGTAAATAAGAAAATTGTTATGAAAAAGGTTTTAGTATTATTAGTGCTTATAAGCTTGCAAAGCTATGGGCAAGAACACACCTTTAGTGGTAGAATAGTCAATCAATTAGACGGTGAAACATTATTTGGCGCAACGGTTTCCACTTCAGATTTTAAATATGGAACGGTTACCAATGAATATGGCTACTATACATTAAACATTCCTGATGGAAATTATACCATAGTTTTTAGTAACATGGGCTTTGAAACACTACAAAAAGAAATTACTATAAATAATAATCAAGTTCTTAATGTAGCACTCAAAGAGGCTATTAACCAAATAGAAGGAGTAACAATATCTGCTCAAGAAGCACACGTCAAAGACAAGATACGCAAACCACAAATGAGTGTAACCAAACTCAGTGTCAAAACCATAAAACTGGCTCCTGTAGTACTAGGAGAAACTGATATTTTAAAAACCATCACCTTACTGCCTGGAGTAACCAATAGTGGCGAAGGAAGTTCAGGATTTAATGTTCGTGGCGGCGCTGCCGATCAAAACCTTGTGTTATTAGATGAAGCTACTATCTATAATACGTCACATCTTTTTGGTTTTTTCTCTGTTTTTAATGCTGATGCTATTAAAGACATAAACCTTTACAAAGGAGGTATTCCTGCCAAATATGGAGGTCGCATTTCATCGGTTTTAGATGTTCGCCAAAAAGATGGAAACAATAAAGCATTTCATACTAATGGTGGTATAGGACTTATATCAAGCAGATTACTAGTAGAAGGACCGCTCAAAAAAGATAAAGCGTCATTTCTTTTTGCAGGACGTACTTCTTATGTCAACGTTTTTCTCAAATTAGCCAACAAAGAACCTCGTACTTCTTTTTATGATTTGAATACTAAGCTTTCTTATCTGTTTAATACGAATAATAAATTGTATTTATCAGGGTATTTTGGTAGGGATAATTTTAAATTACCTTTTTTTGATAATAGCTATGGTAACAACACGTTCAATTTAAGATGGAATCATTTATTTAATCCACGATTATTCTCCAATCTATCATTAATTTATAGTAAATATAATTATAGATTGTCATTTAATACACTTGATTTTCAATGGGATTCTGATATCGTTGACCTCAACATAAAATACGATTTCAAATACAGTATCAATGAGCAATATAAACTGAATTTTGGATTGAATTTTAACAAATACACCTTTAATCCAGGTGAAATAACAGCTACAAGTAGTACATCAGTCATTAACCCGGAAAAACTTGCAGATAAATATGCTTATGAACCTGCACTCTATGCCGAATTAGAACATAAGATTTCTAACAAACTAAATCTACGTTATGGCTTACGCCTAAGTTCTTTTTTTAGAATGGGCAAGCAGACCTTAAACGTATATCAAAACAATCAAGCCGTAGTCTATAATAGCAATCTTGATATTTATGAAAGTGGTACTGTCATTGGCGAAAAAAACTATACTAAAGGCGAAACAATACAATCTTTTGCTGGCTTAGAACCTCGCTTTTCTTTGGCGTATCAACTTAATGAAAAGAGTTCTTTTAAGGCAAGTTTCCAACACATCAACCAATATTTACATTTAATATCCAATACCAATTCAGCAACTCCTCTTGATGTTTGGGCACCAAGTGGAACGTTTATAGCCCCTGAAAAATCAAATCAATATGCTATTGGCTATTTTAAAAATTGGAAAGACGATACGTATTCTTTAGAAGTAGAAAGTTATTATAAAACCATTACAGACAAACTAGATTATAGAGATGGTGCTGACCTTATAGCTAATGATCATCTTGAAACCGAAATTTTGGCAGGAGATGCTCGTGCTTATGGTTTAGAGGTTTTAGTGCGAAAGAATAAAGGCAAACTAACCGGTTGGGTAAGCTATACATTGAGCAAATCAGAACAACGTGTTTTAGGGCGAACACCGTTAGAAACTGGTATTAATAACGGAAACTGGTATAATACGCCTTACGACAGAACACATGATATTTCTATAACAGGAAGCTATGCACTCAATAAAAAATGGAAATTTAGTAGTAATTTTATTTTTCAAACAGGAAGACCTACTAACTACCCTTCGGGACGCTATCAATTTGGAGGAATTACTGTTCCTGTTTTTGTAACGCGTAATGCAGAGCGTTTGCCTGCTTACCATCGCTTGGACATTGCTGCTACGCTTACACCAAGTAATAATAAAGGACGCAACTGGAAGAGCGAATGGGTTTTTGGTATTTACAATCTCTATGGTAGAAAAAATGCAGCTTCTATTACCTTTCAAGAGAATCCAACAACGCATCTTAATGAAGCTGTTCGTACATCAATTTTTGGTTTTATGCCAGCAATAACTTACAATTTCAAATTCTAAAAACATAATTATGAAAACACTAAAAATAATAGCAATATCACTTTTTTTAATATCACTTAATGCCTGTGAAGATGTGGTAGATGTAGATTTACAAACTGGACACGAACGCCTTGTTATTGAAGCTTTCATTGGATGGGATGAAGGTACAGCAGGAAATGAACAATCTATTCTGTTGACCAAAACAGCTTCTTTTTATACCAATGAGATTGTTTATGCAACAGGAGCTCAAGTGAAAATAACAAATCTAGATACTACAAGTGAATTCGTTTTTACAGAAAATACGCCTGGAAACTATGAAACATCAAGTTTTGTACCAATAGCAGGAAACCACTACCGTTTGGATATTGTTTATAATGGCGCATCATATAGTGGAGAAGAAACGCTATTGCCAACTCCAACTATTAGCACGGTAGATCAATCTGTTACAGATGGATTTAGCAGTACTGAACCTGAGATAAACATCTATTTTCAAGATTATGCTAATGAAGAAAATTTTTATAGAATAGTAATCGATCAAAGCAGGCCGAGTTCAAGTGATGTATTTCCTACGGATCAATACAACTATAGTGATGAATTTCAAGATGGTGCACTATTAAAAGATTTTTATGAAAGTGATGATATAGAGGTTGGAGATGTTTTTGATATTACACTATATAGTATTTCTCCAAGATTTAATTATTTTTTAGAGCTTATTACAGAACAATCAAATAGTGGTTTTGGACCTTTTTCTAGTCCACCTGTTAATGTAAAAGGTAATTGTGTGAACACATCAAATCAAGAGGATTATCCTTATGGTTATTTTGCATTAACGCAAGTAAGTCATGCCTCATATATTTTTCAATAATTTAAAAATCAAATCGTAGTTGTACTGACATTGATTTTTTGGAAACATTGTCCAAGTTTGAAACAGAAATACCTAATAGGCGCACCGATTCTTTGGGTTTTTCTTGATACAATAACGCTTTGGCAATACTAAACAACATGGAAGCATTATTGGTGAATGTGTTTGTGGTTTTACTCCGTGTTTGTATCGAAAAATCGCTGTATTTTATTTTTAGTGTAATGGTTTTTCCCTTTATGTTGCTTTTGGTCAAACGCTCTTGAAGTTTTTTTGCTATTTTTTCTAGTTCAGCTTCCATATAAACCTCAGAAGTGAGATTGGTTTCAAAAGTGTGTTCTGCCGCAATAGATTTGGTGGTTCGGTTGGGTTTTACAGCACTCTCATCTATACCACGTGCCAACTGATAATAGCGCACGGCTGAATTGCCAAAATTTTGTTCTAAAAAATCTAGTGATTTATCACGCAGTTCTTTTCCTGTAAAAATACCAAGGTTAAGCATTTTCTTAGCTGTAACTTTGCCAATACCAAAGAATTTTTGAATGGGTAAATCTGCCACAAAATCTAAAATTTCATTTGGTGCTACGGTCTTTTGACCATTGGGTTTATTGTAGTCTGAAGCTATTTTTGCTATAAATTTATTGCTTGATATTCCTGCAGAAGCAGTTAATCCTGTTTCGTTATAAATCTGTTCACGAATATCACGTGCTATTAGTGTTGCCGAAATACGTTTTTTTTTATTGAAGGTAACATCCAAAAAAGCTTCATCAAAAGACAAAGGCTCTATAAGGTCTGTATATGTTCTAAAGATTCCGCGTATTTGGTTAGATAATAATTTGTAGCGTTTAAAATCTGATGGTACAAAAATAAGTTCGGGACATCGTTTTTGCGCCACAACACTACTCATTGCTGATCGGATACCAAACTTACGTGCTTCATAACTCGCTGCAGAAATAACGCCGCGTTGATGTGGCGAACCTACAACTACAGGTTTTCCTCGTAGTTCTTCATTGTCTAATTGAGCCACAGCAGCAAAAAAAGCATCCATATCGACATGTATTATTTTTCGCTGCTGTGTCATTATTTATTACTTCAATAGTATCTTTTTAGTAAATTGTCCTTGGTCACTTTTTACTTTTAGCAAATACATGCCTTTTGACAGCTCGTTCATATCAAGATTATAATTGTTTCCTTGAAATGAATGTGTTATTGTTTTTACTAACTGCCCTGTTATAGTATAGACTTGTAAGTTTTTTATAGCTGTATTCGAATTCCAAGAGAGTGCAAAAACACCATTAGAAGGGTTGGGTTTAATCGTTATAGTGTTTTCAATGGAATTTGCTACACCCAATGTACCAGAAATTGTAAAATCATCGATAACCACACCTTGTTCATTAACATACGAATCTGATAAGAATACAAATCGAAATTGAATACTAGTTGTGGTTGTAAAATCTTCTAAATCATAAGAATAAAGTTGTAGTGTATCTGCTATTCCTGTCCATTGTTTTCCTGGAAGACCATTAGCTGTAGTAGCGCTATTATACCAATTGGGGTCTGAAGCATTTCCTAGTATTTGCCAATTATTACCATCAGTACTAAATTCCATATATAAATAATCCCAATCTAATTCAGTACGGAATGCCATTTTGAAATTCAATATTGGCGATGTAATGGTAGTTAAATCATAACAAGGTGAATATAAATACGCATGTGTTCCAGGTAAATAATCTGCAGTAGCACCAATACAGTAGGCTTTTGTACCTGAAGAGACTGTATTCAAATTTGCAGATGCAGGACTTGCTATTTGCCAAGCTGCTCCTGTTGTCATAAAAGTATCTGTAGTACTATCTTCAAAGGAGAACAAAGTAGTTGGCACATCACTTCTGTTGATTATAAAAGTTGAATATCCTGAATTATTATCAACATAAGCATCATTAGCTATAGTTGATGAAACTTGAAGTTCATGATCTCCAATATTTAATGATTGGCTTGGTAAAGCTATTGCTATTGTTTGCCCAGCAGTCAATGTTCCATTCCATTGAAAGCTTTGCGAAGCATCGTTATCATAATTATATGTAAAGTCTATTTGATTAATATTATTTTGACCATTATTAAACACTTCTACATTTGGTGTAACTGTAGTGCCACAAGAAATAATTTTATTAGGGGCAATAATTTTATTATTTTTAACATCATCACTGGCTACTTCGCTAGAAATAGGAGATTGCCATACGCCTCTTCCATAAGTTGCAGCTGTTATTGTATGATTATAACTATTTATTTCTAAATCGCTAACAGAAACGTTAGGTAAATTGGTATCAAATACTTGCCAAGTAGTAGGATTGGTATCATCAAGATAATAAACTCCAAGACTGGTTCCTACATAAATAGGATTATCTGAATGATGGTTTTGATGTCTAACAACATTCTTTGAATCAGCAGGTAAATTATAGGTAATGTCTATCCAAGTAGCAGCATTATCAGTAGTTTTATATACTTTTCCACTAGTTCCATAAGTGCTAATATAAATAGTGTTACTATCCAAATTATTAACCTCTATTGAAGATATTGCGTTAGTGAATGTATGGATATTTGTAAAACTAACACCTGAATCTGTACTTTTAAATAAATTAGAATCTTTAGAAACATAAATAATAGCATTGTCTAAAGGGTCAACCTCTATATTTTCTATTTTCCCACCAAAATCAGCTCCAGAAACAGCTATAAAAGTTTGATTTTCTATTTTATATAGTTTATTATAACCGGCGTATAAAACACTTTGCTTGTTTGCTACCAAAGGTGTAATCCAATTCCCTGTTACTCCTGAAGGTGGAGAAGCATAAGAAGCACCAGAAGCACCACCATCTTGTGTTGTATAGAGTGTTAAACCACTTTGGATAAAACCATAATAGGTATTAGGATTGTTTGGATCAACAGCACAATCCATACCATCTGCACCGTGATAAACTCCCCATGAGCCATTATTATACCCAAAACCTCCATTATCTTGAAGACCTCCTACAACATGGTTATTCACATCTTTTGATACAGAAACACGGTAAAATTCTCCAATAGCCAAACCATTAACGGTTAAATCTGTAAAATTAGCTCCGTCATCAGTAGATCGATAAATACCGCCATCTGTTCCTGCAAATAAAACACCATTATAGTATCTTAAAAAATGAATATCAGCATGAGTATAACTACTAGTATTTGGTGAAGACCAATTATTAAGCGCTATAAAATTATCGCCACCATCTGTAGATTTCCAAATATTTAATACACCTACAAAAACAGTATTTACATTGGTGTCAGAAACTGTTATTGCCATATCATACCAGGATTGATCACTTTCAAAAATATCATCAGTTTCTAGTGTTTTAGTAAAATTAGCACCACTGTCAGTAGATTTATAAACACCTTCAAAATTACTATTTGCAGCATTAAGCAAATAGACAACCGTATTATCTGCTGGAGTAACTGCTATTGCCATTCTTGAAGTATTTGTAGGCATTCCTGCACTTGTTATAGCAGTAAAGGTTTCACCAAAATCTGTGGATCGGTAAAACGTATTATTCAATGCAGCATAAATTGTATCCGGGCTATTGGGCTTTAATTTTAAATCTTTACAATTTCCTGCTAGTACTAAAGTCCAATTAACACCTGCATCTGTGGTTTTATAGATTCCATCATCAGTTGCTACCCAAAGCATATTACTATCATTGGGATTAATATAAATATCATTTGATCGGTTATAAGTTGTGTTAAAAACTAAGCCGGTTGTATTCCATGTAGTTCCGCCATCTGTAGATTTCATCACTCCGATACTGTATGTATCTCCTGCATCATCATCTCCTGTTGCGATATAAATCGTGTTAGAATTATTAGGATCTATAGCTATACCTGAAACTCCAAGCTGAGGTAGGTCATCACTTTTTGCTGTCCAACTTTGTCCAGCATCTGTAGATTTCCAGATACCACCTGCTGGTGTTCCTACATAATAGGTGTTTGCATTATTAGGGTCTATAATAGCAAAATTAACACGCCCTTGACCTGGTGACCAAGAACTTGAATTGTTATGACTGTACGGCCCAATTGAAGTCCAGTTGCTTGTAGCTGTGGCTGCACTTCTATTTGTAGTTGTATTTTGCATGGCTTGTTTTTGTTGCCAAGCTTGCCAAATAGCTTCACGCGTCATTAAATGACCGCTACTATCTAATTGTGAAGACCAAAATTGTTCCCAACGTTTAAAGGGTTTATAGCCACTTCCTTTTTTGTCTTTATCGTGATTTTCCCAATACTGATCAAAAGAGGCATGTAATTCTGATAATGTAGGATTTGTTACTCGCGCTTGAGCGTTTGTTTGCATCCAAGGAGCATCTGTGGCTAGCTGTGCTTGCAAAACAATTGCTGATAAAAGTAAGAAGTATAGTAGTAATTTCTTCATAATCAATTTATAGTCGTTAACAAGCTGTTATTTAAACGTTTATTTATATTAATTATTGTATCAATAGTTTTATTTGGAATAGTGAGAGATAATACATAATGTTTGATTTTCCAAGTATTATTAGTATTGACTAACACACCCGAACCACGACAAATGCCCATCCAAGTGTTGAGCCGCTCATCAAATCAAGCTGTTTTTTTGGATTGGGCAAAGTAAATATTTCGATCAAGTACTTTGAAATTCCATGCTTTCCCTTTATCAAAAAAAGGTTTTGAAAATTTCATAAAATCTGTTTTGTTCCAATTTTCTGTTGCATCAGTTCCTATAAAATGTGCATCATCAGTCATTATTGAAAAATACGTGTCAAAATCTGCATTAGCTGCTGCCTGATGCCATTGGTTCATTACTGTATTAACTGCCACTATACTTTCTTGTTTAGAAACCGTATTGTTGCATGAATACAATAAGGCAAAGATTAAAAAATAAAAGTAATGCTTCATTGTGTACTATATTTTTTTATTTCTTCTAAGTCTTTACTAAAATTTGGGTGCTCTTCGAGTTCAAATTTTATAGCATTGGTAAATTGCTCAAAAACATGTGCCAATTGTGTTGCTTCTTCTACTGCTTGTTTTTTATCTTTTTGTTTTAATGTTTTTCGGGCTAATTTTTCACTAAGCACTTCAAGCAATGTTATTTTACTTTTTATAAGCGGTGTATCTATAGGTTTAGGTATTTTTGACTTAGCAAGTTTTAATACGGCTTGATAGGTTTCTTCTGCAAACACATCTATGGTAACTATATCTTGACTTTTTGTTTTTTTAATTAATTTAGCAACAGTCAAAAGTGCCTTCCAAGAGACTATAGTTTGAGCATTTTTACCTTTTAAATCTAAAAAAGATGCTAATATGTTTTGTGCTTCTTGCTTTGAAAAAGCAATGGAGTCTTTTTTATTATTTTCATCTTTTTTTGTTGCAGCTTGATTTTTTTTAATATGTTGTTTTTTTGGTTTTTGATTGAAAAATTGACAACTACTAAAGCCTAGCATTAAAAGAAATACAAAAAATACAGTTTTTTTCAAAATATGTTTTATTATGAATAATAGTGCAAAATTACATTATTAATTTTAACGAATCCTTTTTATTATTATTATCTTTGTTTGCCAAATGCTAATTAAGCAAAATAGAATTAATTTTTACAATTATGAACAACAATATATTGATAATAGGCGCTAGCGGTCAGATTGGTACAGAGTTAGCATTATACCTTAGAAAACGCTATCCAGAGGCACAAATTGTAGCTTCCGATATTAAAGAAGGTATTCCTGAACTAGTAGAAAACACTACATTTGAGTTGTTGGACGCTACAGACACTGATCAGGTTCTTAATATTCTTAAAAAATATAATATTAATACTGTTTATATTATGGCTGCCATGCTATCAGCAGTAGCAGAAAAAGTTCCTATGAAAGCTTGGGATTTGAATATGACAATACTTCTTAATATACTTAATATTGCAAAAACGCATAGTGATTTAAAACTTTTTTGGCCAAGCTCTATTGCTGTGTTTGGTAAAACAACACCCAAAAACGCAAAACAGTACACTATCACAGAGCCAAACACCGTTTATGGTATCAGTAAATTAAGTGGAGAACGTTGGTGCGAATATTTTAAAAACAACTACAATGTGGATATTAGAACCATCCGTTATCCAGGTATTATTAGTTGGAAAGTAGCTGCTGGTGGAGGTACAACAGATTACGCTGTTGATATTTTTTATAAAGCTTTAGAACAAAATAATTATGAATGTTTTTTGCGTAAAGATAGCAAACTTCCTATGATGTATATGGATGATGCGCTCAAAGCAACTACTGATATAATGGCTCATAAGGAGTTCAAAAACTACATTCCTTATAATGTTGCTGCTATGAGTTTTACACCAGAAGATTTGGCTCATGCCATTCGAAAAGAACGTCCTGATTTTAGTATTAGTTACGCACCCGATAGCAGACAGCAAATTGCTGATACTTGGCCAGCATCTTTTGATGATGATTATGCACGTCAAGATTGGAATTGGAATCACCAATTTGATATTGACTCAATGACCAAAGAAATGCTATTTCATCTCAATAAAAAAATGACAATATAATGGGAATTATCAAAGTAGAAAAAATACAACTTTTTTCCAATCACGGATGCTTAGATGAAGAAGATAAGATCGGTTCTGCTTACGAGGTAAACCTTGAAATTGAAGCAGATTTAAAACCTGCATCGCATTCTGATGAATTGCAAGATACAGTAGATTATGTTTTGCTTAATAAAATAGTAACAGAAGAGGTTGCTATCCGATCTAAACTGCTAGAAACTGTTGTCAATCGTATATTAAATCGTATATTTAGAGAAGCGCCACAAGTGACTAAAGCCACTGTTGCTTTGTCTAAGATAAATCCGCCCATTGGTGGTAATGTAGCTCGGGTTACAGTGGAAATGACTAAGCATAGATAATATGATTTTGAAAGAAAAAAAGCCAAAGAAAAAATAGAATTCCTTTGGCTTTTTTATTATTTGATTGAGAATCTTTCATTACCAAAAAATATAGATTTCTCAGTGTTCGTTCCTCACTTTGTCAAAACAACAATTATTTAAAATCTCCTTCAGTTACGTCTTTGTTAAATACTACAGATTTTACTGTTGCAGGCATTTCTTGACTCATTTTTCCCATACTTTGTTTTGTATTGACAGCAAAAGGAACTTTAACACCATCTACATCACGATAATCAGAAAAATCAACTGTTACATTTACTATTTTCCCTCTTGCTTTTTCAGATTTAGTCATTTTCATTTTTAAACCAGTAGCAACATCATAATACACTTTTGATTTATCTTCAAGTACCACAACATACATATCTTTACCAGCTACATTTTCTATTCCGTCTAGTTTAGCGCCATTTTTTAAATAACCAAATTCTTTAAACGGTTGAGTTTCTTTCTTTGCTTCAGCAACGGCTTCAGCATCCATAGGATCAGAACCTGCCATACCTTTTGGTTTGTAGCCTTTTTCACCATCAAACATTGAAACCATTTTCATACCCATTACAGACACTGTAGATTTTGTTTTGTTTGGAGCCATAGCAAGGTTTTCTATTTCCATACTCATTTCGCCTTGAGGTCCTTTTACTTTCATTTCTAAAAGCATTTTTTCGGTTTTTATGCTTGCTACTTTATCTTTACCCCCGATGGCTTCAAAATAGTTATCAATAACTGTAGCGATTGTTACACCTTTAGGAACTTCTTTTTTAAGTTCTGGTTTGTCTGTAGGGTTTCCTTCTTTATCAAAATAATTAATAGTATAAGGTAGTTTTTCCAAATTTGGCAATACATCTATAGCTTTACCAACTACTAGAATACGTGTATTGTCATAGTTGAAATATTTTTTTGCGACACGCATTACATCCTCTGCTGTTACAGCATTGATTTTGGCTAAATAGTTTTTGTAAAAATCTGCTGGAAGCTCATTCTTTTTGATATTTAAAGCATAGCGAGCTACTGTTTCAGGTTTTTCAACTTTCATAACAAACTTACCTGTGTAACTTGCTTTTACTGTTTTTAATACATCATCAGCTACTTTTTCGGTACGGATGCGTTTTAACTCTTTGAGTATTTGAACCACAGTACTGTCAGTAACTTCATTTCGTACGCTTGCACCTGCGGTAAAAGCAGAAATATATTTATCTGGATTGATGCTTGAACGCGCTCCATAAGTATAAGCATGTGCTTCACGAAGATTCATATTTAGGTATGAATTAAAATCGCCTCCATAAATTTTGTTAGCTATAAGCACAGGAAAATAATCTGCATCATTCATTGTCAAATGTGTTGTGCTCATGGCGTACACTTTTGACTGTACTGCGTCGGGAAGATTGACAAAATCTATTTCTATTTCATCTGGATTTTTTACAGAAGGCATTGCTGCTTTTGGTGTTGAATCGGCTTTTTTCCATTTTTTAAAGGCTGTTTTAACTTGTTTTTTAACGGTTTTAAAGTCCACATCACCAACTATAACAAGATATGCATTGTTTGGTCTATAGTAAGCATTATAATAGTCTTTTATATCTTGAAGTGTTCTTTTTTCAGCAGTTTTTAATGTTTCAAACTCACCATACGGATGGTTTTTACCAAATAATAACGCACCTTGCACATTCCTTTTTATAGCATCTGCATTTTTTTCGCTAGATTTTAATTCGGTGATGTATTTGTCTTTTTCAGCTTTAAAATCTGCTTCATTAAATTGTGCTGTACTAATAGCATTTGCCATCAAACCCATTATTTTTGGGTAATATTTAGACAAACTACTCATACGCGCTCCAGAACTCCAAAAGTTAACACGAGCGCCGTGATAATCTACCGCTTCGTTAAACTCATCTTTGGTCATACCATCCATCCCTGTACCAAGCATTGCGCTTAACAATGAACTTGAGCCAATTTTATCACCTTCAAAGGCAGGTCCATTGTCTATAGACAAAGTCATAGAAACACGAGGTAATTTATGATTTTCTACTACTAAAACGGTCAATCCGTTTTTTAATTTAAACGCTTGGGGTGTTCCCAAATTTATCTTTGGAGCAGGTCCTGCTGCAGGAGCTTTACTTCTATCTACTTGTGCTTGCATACTGATAGTTAGAAAAAAAGATAATACTATTGTTAATATTCTAAATTTCATGATTTATTTATTTTCTTTTGGTAAATAGTTAAGTCTAAGACGTTGATTAGGTTTCAAATATTTATTTGCAACGGCTTTAATCTCTTCGCGTGTGATAGAACGGTAGATTTTTATTTCATCATTGATCAAATTGGTATCGCCATAAAGCATTTGATAACGCGCCAGTGAATTTGCTATTCCTTCTACACTTGCATTTTGGTTAACAAAATTATTTTCGAATTTATTTTGTAATTTTTCATATTCTTTTTCAGAAATCAACTCGGTTTGTAGACGTGTTATTTCATTATCTATAGCTGTACCTAGCTCATCAAGAGGTGTATCTCCAACAGGCATAGCAAATATAATGTACATACTATAATCTTCTTGACTCATATTGAAAGCGCCAACCATCATTGCTTTTTTAAGCTTGTCAACCAGTTTTTTGTGCAAACGTGAGCTTTTTCCGCTAGACAAAATAGATGAAATCATATCAAGCACATAGGCATCTCGCGTTTTCATTGACGGTGTTCTGTAAGCATACATCAATGCAGGCAATTTGATATTTGGGTCGTGATATTCAGCTTCAATAGCTTCAATTATTGGTTCTTCTTTTACAGTAGTACGCGTTACTGGTTTTCCTGCTGGTATTGGAGCGAAATATTGCGCTATCAATTCTTTTGTTGGTGCTATTTCAATATCTCCAGCCACTACAAGCGTTGCATTATTGGGCAGATAAAACTTTTTGTTAAATGCTTGAAACTCTTCTAAAGTAGCAGCATCAAGATGTGCCATTTTACCAATAGTAGTGTGTTTATAAGGATGTTTGTCAAATAAGTGTAACTTTACTTGCTCTATAAAATGTCCGTAAGGACTATTATCCACACGCAAACGCTTTTCTTCTTTTACCACTTCATTTTGGGTATCTACACCTATTTGATTAATAATTGGGTGCATCATACGCTCTGATTCCATCCAAAGTCCTGTTGCGAGATAGTTAGAAGGAAATACTTCATAGTAGTATGTTCTGTCATCTGTTGTGTTGGCATTATTCACACCACCGTTTTTCGATACTATTTTAAACCATTCGCCACGACCGATATTCTCAGTCCCTTCAAACAGTAAATGTTCAAAAAAGTGTGCAAATCCTGTACGTTCAGGATCTTCGTCTTTTGCTCCTACATGATACATTACCGAAGTAACTACCACTGGTGCAGATTTGTCTTGATGTAAGATAACATGTAAACCATTATCTAAATCATACTCTGTAAATTCTACTTTTTGCGCCATAGTCATTAAACTAATTAACATTGCAAAAACAAGCGTAAGCTGCTTTAATTTCATAATTGATTCTAATTTATATTTTAAACTCCAACAAATATAACAAATCTAAATACTAAAGTGAAGTGTTAATAAGGTTTTAACGTTTTATTAAGAGCTTAATACACGGTCTTAACTGTAACTAACGGTCTTAATACAATAAAACCTTAAGTTTTTTATTTACCTTGCAGCCATTAAATAATTTGGATTAATGAATTTACTTGCAGTAGAAAATATAAAGAAATCTTTTGGTGAGCGTGTGCTTTTCGAAAACATCACTTTTGGTATAAATAAACATCAAAAAATAGCTTTTTTGGCCAAAAATGGTACAGGAAAAACAGCTTTATTAAACATTATAGCAGGCAAAGATGAACCGGATACAGGTCAAGTTGTTTTTCGTAAAGGCATCCGTTTTGAATTTGTATCGCAAGAAGATGATTTTAATCCAGAACTTACCATAGAAGAAGCTATTTTTGATAGTGATACGATTTTGCTTCAAGTCATAGCTGAATATGAGAAAGCACTCCAAAACATGGATGATAGCGATGCGTATCAGAAAGCTTTTGAACGCATGGAGCAATACCAAGCTTGGGATTTTGAAACACAATACAAACAGATTATTAGTAAGTTTAAACTTACTGATCATTTGCATCAAAAAATCAGTAATTTGTCTGGAGGACAGCGCAAACGTTTGAGCCTTGCCATAGCATTAATTCATCAACCTGATATATTGATACTTGATGAACCAACCAATCATTTGGATTTAGAAATGATAGAATGGTTAGAACACTATTTTGCAAAGACCAAAATAACACTGCTTATGGTGACGCACGACCGTTATTTTCTAGAGCGTGTTTGTGATGAAATTATCTCATTAGAAAATGGAGAAATTTTTCGTTATAAAGGAAACTATTCGTATTATCTACAAAAGAAAGAAGAGCGCGTAGCATTGGATCAAACCGTATTGAACAAAGCCAAAAATCTCTTTAAAAAAGAATTGGATTGGATGCGCAGACAACCCAAAGCACGAACAACAAAATCAAAATCACGTATTGATGATTTTCATAAAATCAAAGAACAGGCATCCAAAAGACGTTCGGAGCACAAAGTGCAACTAGAAATCAATGTAAAGCGTATTGGAAACAAAATTTTGGAACTGCATAATGTGTGTAAATCGTATGATGAATTGACCATTTTAGACCATTTTAATTATACCTTCAAAAAAGGTGAACGCATTGGTATCATTGGTAAAAACGGAACAGGAAAATCTACACTACTCAAGCTTATCAATGGTTTTGAACAGCAAGATTCCGGAAAAATAATAAAAGGCGAAACCATACAATATGGTTATTATTCACAAGAAGGAATCAAAGTCATACCAGGTCAGAAAGTAATTGAAGTGATTCAAGAATTTGGCGAATATATACCGCTTTCTAAAGGTAGAAAAATAACTGCAGGTCAGCTCTTGGAACGTTTTATGTTTTCGAGAAAACAGCAACATGATTATGTAGAAAAACTAAGTGGAGGCGAGCAAAAAAGGCTTTATCTATGTACGGTTTTGATACAAAATCCAAACTTTTTAATTTTGGATGAGCCCACTAATGATTTAGATATTTTAACGCTTCAAGTATTAGAAGCATTTTTATTGGATTTTCCTGGTAATATCATTGTGGTTTCTCACGACAGGTATTTTATGGACAAAATTATTGATCACCTTTTTGTTTTTGAAGGAAAAGGGCAAGTCGGTATTTTTCCAGGTAACTATTCTGATTATCGTGTTTATGAAGATTCGAAGCCTAAAGAAATAGAGGAGCCCAAAGACAAAAAAACGGTAGCGCGAGTTAAAACAGTGAGCAAAAAACTATCGTATAATGATCAAAAAGAGTTTGAAAAGTTAGAAAAAACTATTCCAAAACTTCAAGCAGAAAAAAAGTCGTTGGAAGAACGATTTGCTACCGAAACATTAGATAATGAAACTATTCAAGAGCTTTCTCAAACCTTAGAAACTATCATAAAATCACTTGAAAGCAAAGAAGAACGTTGGTTAGAATTGTCTATGGAGTTGGAGGATTAATCTACAATTCCATACCTTTTATTTTACGATAAAACAGCAATGCTGTACCGTCTGAAAGACTTGCTACATAGCTAGAAACATGGAGTAAACGCGTGTATAAATCGGCGTGAGGCGTTTGCATATTTTCAGGTAATAATTGTAAAATTAATTTATCATAATTACTCATTGTACCATCGGCTTTATTATTAATGGTTTGGATGAATACGTCAAGTAATTTGCCTAAAATTTGATAACCTGCAAGTTCTTTTTCAATAACTTCTTTAGATTTATAAATATTTTTTACACTAATACGTATGATGTCATTTATTTGTGCTTCGTACTGGCATTTATCAAGCAATGAATATGTAAATTCACCATTTAATATAGCTTTTTCATTTGCTTTAAACACCACAATAGCTTCTGTAATTAATGTGCTAATGGCAAGTGCTCTTAGATAGCTCATGCGTTCTTTAGTAGTTTTTAAAGCATAGTATTTGTCATTATTTATACTTTTACTTACCAATTTAATCAAATATTCTAAGGCAAAATCTTCTGGGATAAGCCCGAGGTTGATACCATCTTCAAAATCGATTATGGTATAACAAATATCATCTGCAGCTTCTACCAAATAAGCCAAAGGATGTCTTGCATAACTATTTTTCCCAATGTTTTTTAAACCTAATTCATTGACTACATCATCAAAAAGAGTAGTGTCAGCTTGAAAAACATTATATTTTTTGTGTGCAATATGCGTACTTGGTTTTTTAGGTAATGCATATTTTGGATATTTTAAAAAAGCACCAATTGTAGCATAAGTAAGGCGTATGCCTGTTCCGTTTTTACCATCATTGAGTATCTTAAAACCATTGGCATTTCCTTCAAAATCAATGAGGTCTTGCCATTGTGTTTCGTTAAGTTTATCTTTAAATTGTTGTCCTCTCCCAAGGGCAAAAAACTCCCCTATAGCTTTTTCACCACTATGTCCAAAAGGCGGATTACCAACATCGTGAAACAAGGCAGCTGCGGCAACAATGGCGCCAAAATCATTGACTTGATAACCGAGAGACTGTAATACTGGATTTTGTTTCAAGACATAAGAACCTATTTCACGACCAAGCGTTCTTCCAACTACAGAAACTTCTAAACTGTGCGTTAAGCGTGTGTGTACAAAATCTGTCTTAGATAGCGGAATAACCTGCGTTTTGTCTTGTAAACTCCTGAATTCGTTTGAGAATATAATACGATCAAAATCGACTTCAAAACCAACACGTGTATTCAGTTCGCTGACACGTGTTCGTTTATTCTGGTCGCCATATTTTTTTAATGATAATAATTTTTCCCAATTCATAAATATGATATTCTACTATGATCCACACATTAAACAATCATCTGGATTTTCTCGAGAATCAATGAGTAATTGTTGTAATTCTTCTTCGGTTAAAGGTGCCTCTTTTGCTTCTTCTTTTTTGGCTATTGTAAATTTGATAGCATCTACAGCAGATTTCGTACGGAGGTAATACATGCCTGTTTTAAGACCTGCTTTCCAAGCATAGAAATGCATTGATGTCATTTTAGAAAAATCAGCATCTTCTAAGAATAGATTCAATGACTGTGATTGATCTACAAAAAAACCACGCTCCCGGGACATGTCTATAATATCTTTCATACTCATTTCCCATACTGTTTTATACAGCTCTTTCAAGTCTTGAGGAATGGCATCAATGTGTTGAATTGTTCCATTAGCACGCATTAATTCTTCTTTCATATCATCGTTCCAAAGCCCAAGTTCTACGAGGTCTTCTAGTAGATGTTTATTTACTACTATAAACTCTCCTGAGAGTGTTCTTCTAGTATAAATATTTGAAGTATAGGGTTCAAAAGCTTCATTGTTTCCAAGTATTTGCGATGTAGAAGCAGTTGGCATAGGCGCTAGTAATAAGGAGTTTCTCACACCATGGGTTTTGATATCATTGCGTAGTTTTTCCCAATCCCAACGGCCACTTAGTTCACTTGCATCAACACCCCAAAGGTCAAATTGGAATTTACCTTGCGAAATAGGTGAGCCTTCATAACTTTCATAAGTTCCATCGCGCTTAGCCTCTTCCATAGATGCGGTAAGTGCAGCATAGTAGATGGTTTCAAAGATATCTTTGTTTAAAGCTTTTGCTTGTTCAGAGGTAAAAGGCATGCGTAACTTAATAAAAGTATCTGCTAGTCCTTGTACGCCAATACCAATAGGTCTGTGACGCATGTTCGAGTTTCTAGCCTCTTGTATAGGATAAAAATTCACATTGATAACTTGATTTAAGTTACGCGTGATTTTGTGAGATATATCAAATAGTTTTTGATGATTAAATCCGTTTTCATCGATAAACATTGGTAGTGCTATAGAAGCGAGATTACAGACAGCTACTTCATCTTTAGAAGTATATTCTAATATTTCTGTACACAGGTTTGATGATTTGATAGTCCCTAGATTTTGCTGATTTGATTTTCTATTAGCAGCATCTTTGTACATCATATATGGTGTACCTGTTTCTATTTGAGATTCTATTATTTTTTCCCAAAGGTCACGTGCTTTTACTGTTCTACGTCCTTTTCCTGCGGCTTCATAGCCAAGATAAAGTTTTTCAAATTCAGAATTGTGTGTTTCGTGTAGCCCAGGACATTCATTTGGACACATAAGTGTCCAATCTTCATCTTTTTCTACACGGTGCATGAACAAATCTGGAATCCACATGGCATAAAATAAATCACGTGCACGCATTTCTTCTTTACCGTGATTCTTTTTTAAATCAAGAAATTCAAAAACATCAGGATGCCAAGGTTCTAAATAAATAGCAAAAGCGCCTTTTCTTTTTCCACCTCCTTGATCTACATAGCGAGCGGTATTATTAAATACTTGTAGCATCGGTATAATACCATTAGAGTTTCCATTAGTTCCTCTTATATAAGAACCTGTGGCACGCACATTATGTATTGATAGTCCAATGCCTCCTGCAGATTGCGAAATTTTTGCTGTTTGTTTTAAGGTGTCATAAATGCCGTCAATACTATCATCTTGCATAGCAAGTAGAAAACAAGAAGACATTTGTGGCACAGGTGTTCCTGCATTAAACAACGTTGGTGTTGCGTGAGTAAAATAGCGCTTAGACATCAATTCATAAGTTTCTAGTGCATCATCAATATTTTCTTTGTGTATTCCTATTGAAACACGCATTAGCATATGTTGGGGGCGCTCTACAATAACACCATTTATTTTTAATAGATAAGAACGTTCTAATGTTTTGAATCCAAAATAATCATAACCAAAATCACGGTTATAGATTATAGCAGCATCAAGACGCGCTCTGTTATCCATAATTATTTGATACACATCATCAGCAATCAGCGGTGCTTCTTTTCCAGTACGCGGATTGATGTAGTGATACATATCTTCTACTGTTTCACTAAAATTCTTTTTGGTGTTTTTATGAAGATTAGATACGGCGATGCGTGCTGCTAGTTTGGCATAATCGGGATGTATTGTTGTCATAGTAGCTGCTATTTCAGAAGCTAAAATATCAAGTTCTGAGGTAGTTACACCATCGTAAAGCCCTTCAATGACACGCATTGAGACTTTGATAGAATCTACAAGAGGGTTTAAACCATAGCACATTTTACGTATACGTGCTGTGATTTTATCAAACATTACAGCTTGGCGTTGTCCATTTCTTTTTATTACATCCATAATAATAGTGTTTTTAGTACCACAAGGGTGTTAAGTTTATTGATTACTTCTCATTTATTATTGAATTAAAAGAGAAGCTAGGTTTTGTTGAAAAAAGTTTTAATCTTTACTATGCTTTTGTCTAAAAATCGGCATCAAAGGTGATTTTTCCTTTGGTTCCAGATTTAACACCTGCTTTTTGGTATTCACTGACACGTTTTTCAAAGAAATTTGTTTTTCCTTGGAGTGAAATCATATCCATAAAATCAAAAGGGTTTTTGGCATTATATACTTTAGGACAACCATATTCCACGAGTAATCTATCAGTGACAAACTCTAAATATTGAGACATAAGCTTGGCATTCATACCAATCAAACTTACGGGAAGTGATTCAGTAATAAATTCGCGTTCTATTTCCAATGCATTGGTTAAAATCTCCGTGATACGTTGCGGAGAAACTTTGTTGACAATATGATTGTTATGTAGGAATACAGCAAAATCTGCGTGTAATCCCTCATCACGGTTTATTAATTCATTAGAAAAGGTAAGTCCTGGTAATAGGCTTCGTTTTTTCATCCAGAAAATAGAGCAGAATGCTCCCGAAAAGAAAATACCTTCTACAGCAGAAAAAGCCACCAAACGCTCTTCAAAACTTGGACTTTCTATCCAACGTAATGCCCATTCCGCTTTTTTCTGTATAGCAGGGAATATTTCTATAGCACGAAATAATTCATCTTTTTCTTTTTCATCTTTTACATAGGTATCTATTAATAATGAATAGACTTCAGAATGAATGTTTTCCATCATGATTTGAAAACCATAGAAAAATTTAGCTTCAGGATATTGTACTTCACTAATAAAGTTTTCTGCTAAATTTTCATTAACAATACCATCAGATGCAGCAAAAAACGCTAAAATATGCTTCAAAAAATAGCGTTCATCAGCAGTTAATTTTTCATTCCAGTCTTTTACATCTTCATGAAGATCAACTTCTTCAGCTGTCCAAAAACTAGCTTCTTGTTTTTTGTACCAATCCCAAATATCGGCATGTTTTATTGGAAAAATAACAAAACGATTTGGATTTGGTTTTAGAATTGGCTCTTCATGAATTTTAGACATAATAAATAGGTTTTTACAGTTATTGTTTGGTTGTTTATTGGACTAGCAAAATTGCAAAAAAAAGTTAATTTAGCCAATTGATACTTATTCACAAATCAAGGGGAGTTTTTAACAAAATGAAAAAATTCAAAAATATTTTTTTGTTTTAGCGTGTTGTAATTTGTTAAAAATCAGCATAGTATTTTTTTTAAAACAAATCACTAGCGATAAACACTAGCTTTGTTTAAAAACGCGTAAAAACACTTTTTTTGCTATTGTTTCTGAAATAAAAAAATAATTTCATCATTGCTTTTTTTGCTGATTTACCTCGTCTTCATAGTAAAGGTATTTTTTTGATAAAAACACCTTCCTTTTTATAAAAAGAAAATAATAATTATCTAAAACAAAAAATCCTCAAAATCAAAATGATTAAGAGGATTTTGTTGTTGGCCTACAAGGACTCGAACCTTGAATGACGATACCAAAAACCGGAGTGTTACCATTACACCATAGGCCAATTTCCCGTTTGGGACTGCAAATTTAAATTAAAATTCTATATTACAAAACAAAACAAATTATTTTTTTAAAATTATTCATCCTCATCTCCCCAATCTGGAGTTGAATTGTTATGAGTTGGGTTATCAGTATCATTAACTGCATCTTTATTACAATCTACGCGGATAGATAAATCAGCTGGTCGTGTAAACTCCTTATTAGAGATTTTCAAATCTTTATCTGCGTAAAGACTTTTGAGATATATTCCAAATATAGGTAATGCCATTGTTGCTCCCTGCCCATATGCAATAGATCTAAAGTGTGTAGCTCTATCATCAGCTCCGACCCATACTCCTGTAGCAAGATTAGGAACTATTCCCATAAACCATCCATCAGATTGGTTTTGTGTTGTTCCTGTTTTACCCGCTATGGGATTTTTGAGCTCATAAGGATAACCTGTCACTACTTCTTTGTAAATTTTACTTTTCTTTAAGAAAGAATGGCGCAACCTTCCTCCTGAACCAGATTGTGTTACTCCTTCCATGAGTTTAAGTACTA
This sequence comes from Flavobacteriaceae bacterium, assembly GCA_027073495.1. Taxonomy (GTDB): domain Bacteria; phylum Bacteroidota; class Bacteroidia; order Flavobacteriales; family Flavobacteriaceae; genus JALSVQ01. The sequence continues at coordinate 52,913 of JALSVQ010000017.1, forward strand.
CAAAGGCTGTTTCTGCGCTAACAGCATCTTGTGTTTTTATTTCATTAGTCCAAAGTACGGTTCCATTTTTATCTTCTACTCGTGTTATAGCAAATGGTTCTATATATACACCTTTGTTAGCAAAAGTACTCAAAGCACCAATCATTTCGTAGAGTGTTAACGATGGTGTTCCTAATGCAATAGATGGCGCATAGGGGATCTTGTGTTTTATTCCTAGTTTTTTGGTCAAATCAATAACTGGTTGAGGTCCTGTTTTATCGATTAATTGTGCAGAAATAGTATTCAATGAGTTCGCTAGTCCTTGTTTTAAAGTAACTTTTCCTCCGTATTTTCCACCTGCATTGTTTGGTGTCCAAGATTTATCTGTTCCCCAACGTCCAGCCTCTATAGTATAAGGCATATTTGGCAATGAGTCACAAGGAGATAAATGCAACTGATTGATAGCCGTAGCATAAATAAAAGGTTTGAATGTCGAACCTACTTGACGTTCACCTTGTTTTGCATGGTCATATTGAAAGTGTTTAAAATTAATTCCTCCTACCCAAACGCGTATTTCTCCCGTTTGAGGTACAACACTCATTACACCAGTATTTAAGAAATGTTTATAGTATTTTATGGAGTCATGAGGCGTCATTGTAGTATCTTTTTCACCTTGCCAAGTAAAGATGCGCATTTTGGTCTTTTTGTCAAAAGAGGCTATAATATCTTTATCACTTGCACCTGCTTTTTTCATCATTTTCCAGCGGTATGATGATTTCATGGCGTGTTTATAGATGTTTTCTATTTGTTTTGTCTTTAAATTAATAAATGGTGCTGTTTTGTTTTTTTTGCTTTGCTTAAAAAATGCTTTTTGCAAATTTGGCATGTGTTGTGCTACTGCATCTTCAGCATATTTTTGCATTCGTGAATCTATTGTTGTATAAACTTTTAATCCGTCGGTATAAATATTTACACCTTTAAAATTAGCATCATTTTTGACTAATTTTTTCATAAATTTACGAACATATTCTCTGAAATACGTTGCTGTACCTTGATCATGAGCATCTCTGGTAAAGTTAAGCTGTAAGGGGAGTTTTCGTAAAGAATCGTATTCTTTTGGGCTAATATCGCCTTTTTTCTGCATTTGATGCAGTACAACTTCTCTACGTTTTGTGGTTAATTCTTTTCTACGAATAGGATTGTACAATGTAGGATTTTTAAGCATAGCTACTATCATTGCGGATTCTTCTACAGTTAAATCTTTTGGTTCTTTTCCAAAATAAATACGTGCTGCAGATTGTATTCCTACACCATTGTAATTAAAATCTACCGTATTGAGATACATAGCAATTATTTCGTTTTTGGTGTATTGTTTTTCTAGACGTACTGCAATAACCCATTCTTTTACTTTTTGTTTTAAACGATAAAAAATATTTCCTCTGTGCTTGTGAAATAAATTTTTGGCTAATTGCTGTGTAATGGTACTCGCTCCACCATCTTTACCAAGTTTTGCAAAAGCACGTATTGTGCCGTGTACATCAATACCAGCATGGTCAAAGAAACGCACATCTTCTGTTGCTACTAATGCATCAACAAGTGATTTTGGTAGGTCTTTATAAAGCACTGGTGTTCTGTTTTCTTTAAAGAATTTACCTAATACTTTGTTATCTACTGAGATAATTTGTGTTGCTAAGTCTGATTTTGGATTTTCTAATTCTTCAAAGGTTGGCATTTCTCCAAAAGCACCAACTGAAGCAAGAAAGAATATCAATGCTACTAATAATATGCTACTGAATATAAATAACCAAAAGCGAATAATCCATTTTCTAAAAGGATTACTTTGTTTTACTTTTTTTGCCATTATTGTTTATTTTTTATTATTTGAATACCAATATCGGTAATTCCTTTTAAATTTTTTACGCCATTAGTATTACCATCTTTTCTATTGGCTTGATTAATGCTAATATCATATTTCCCTTTTGTATCAAAAGTATAATTATGTTTGTAAGCAAGCCAATTTTCTTTGACAGTATTACCCGTTCCTAACCAAGAACCATCAGGATTTGCCATGAGGTATTCCAAAGTATCTAGTTCTACAGTTTTATTGGGTTTTGTAATTTTTGTAATTAAAAAAATAGAGCTAAACTCGTAATCATTGGTGTTTCGCAAGATGATATTGATATCATATTTTGCTAGAGAATCTAGTTGATCTACTGAAAAATGTACCGTATTGTGCTCTTTCCAAATATTATCTTTGAAGTTTTTGGAAGCATCGTAAGCTAAATTATTGCTGCAAGAAGCTAATAGTATAGTGGTTAATATGAAGATTAAACGTTTCAATTATTCTTTCTTTTTTGATTGATTCGTATTTTTTTTATTCCTATTGTTTGAAAATTTTCTTTTTTTATTAGGTCTAGCAGTTTGATTTTTCTTTGTACTGTCTTGACTTTTATTAGTGTTCGGTTTTGTACTGTTTTTGTTCCGATTATTTTTGTTTCTATTGTTTCTGCGCTTGTTGTTTTTTTGTTTTGGTTTATCAAAACGTGTTAAACTATCTTGTCCTACAACGTTTTCATAGTTTGGTGTATTGTCTATAACAGCCAAATCATCTACGTAAGTGGATAAATGTTGTGCTTTTTCACCTTTTTTATTAATTTCTTGTATTTCTTTGACTTGTTCTTTGGTTAATTGATACCAATTGAGTTGTTTATCTTTTATAGTGTACCAAAGTAAGCCTTTAAAAATATCCATTTTCTGGTAATAAGCTATTCCGCTTTCTGTTTTTAATGGAATATCGGTACGAGGAAAATCTTTTAAAGCATCTGTATACGTGTCTAATTCAAAATTGAGACAACATTTGAGTTTACCACATTGCCCAGCTAATTTCAAGGGGTTTAATGAGAGTTGTTGATAGCGTGCTGCACTAGTACTGACAGATCTAAAATCGGTCATCCAAGTAGAACAGCATAGTTCACGACCACAGGAACCAATACCGCCAAGACGTTGCGCTTCTTGACGCGCACCTTCTTGACGCATTTCGATGCGTATCGAAAATTGTGACGCCATATCTTTTATAAGTTGTCTAAAATCGACACGTTGATCTGCTGTATAATAGAACGTAGCTTTGTTTCCATCGCCTTGATATTCTACATCAGAAATTTTCATTTTTAACCCTAAACGCAATGCCAATTGACGTGCTTGCATCTGCACTTCTTTTTCTTTAGTACGTGCTTTTGCCCATACATCAAGGTCTTTTTGTGTTGCTTTTCGGTATATTTTTTTGACTAGCTCACTATTATCTTGAGCTACTTTTTTCTTTTTCATTTGTATTTTGACCAATTCACCTGTTAGTGAAACAGTCCCAATATCATGACCAGGAGAACCTTCTACAGCAATATCATCGCCCATATAGAGCGCTAAATTTTTAGTATTTTTATAAAAACCTTTTCGTCCATTTTTGAAACGAACCTCCAAAATATCAAAAGGTTTTTCTTGCCCACTTGGCAATTGCATATTTGCAAGCCAATCAAAGGTTGAGAGTTTGTTGCAACTATCTACACCACAAGTGCCATTGTTTTTGCATCCTTTAGGGGTTTCTCCTGTTGTTGTACTACAACTTTCACACGCCATATTTATTTTATATTGTAATTACTTTATTATAAGTAATTTGATTATCAGAATAAAACTTAATCTTTAATCGGTAAAGATAAGATTTGTTTTTTGATGCACAAAATACATTTTTTTTTAATTAATCATTTAATTTCATTACTTTTGCAGTCGTTTTAAAAACTAATTAATTAGAATAATATGGAATCAATGATGATTTATATGCCACTTTTCGCTGCCGTAATCGGTTTGGTGTATATGATGGTAAAAAAGTCTTGGGTAATTAAACAAGATGCAGGTAATGGTAAAATGAAAGAAATTTCAGATCATATTTACGAAGGTGCTTTAGCCTTTTTGAATGCAGAATATCGCTTATTAGCTATATTTGTAGTTGTAGTAAGTATTTTACTTGCTATTGTGTCTTTTGTAGTACCAACTACACATATCTTAATTGTAGTTGCTTTTATTTTTGGAGCTTTCTTTTCTGCTTTAGCAGGAAATATGGGAATGAAAATAGCAACTAAAACAAATGTAAGAACAACACAAGCTGCTATTACGAGTTTGCCAAAAGCCTTAAAAGTATCTTTTACTGGAGGAGCTGTTATGGGATTAGGAGTTGCAGGTTTAGCCGTTTTAGGTTTAACATTATTCTTTATTATATTTTATAATATTTTTATGGGCGGTGCTGCTGGAACTTTTACAACAGAAAAAATGACTTTAGTTTTAGAAACTTTAGCTGGTTTTTCTTTAGGAGCCGAGTCTATTGCCTTATTTGCTCGTGTAGGTGGTGGTATTTATACCAAAGCAGCCGATGTTGGAGCAGATTTAGTAGGTAAAGTAGAAGCTGGTATTCCTGAAGATGATCCTAGAAATCCTGCTACTATTGCAGATAATGTAGGTGACAATGTAGGTGATGTTGCTGGTATGGGAGCAGATTTGTTTGGTTCTTATGTAGCTACAGTACTTGCTGCTATGGTTTTAGGTAATTACATTATTACAGATATGGGCGGAAGTATTCAAGATGCTTTTGGAGGTATTGGCCCAATTTTATTACCTATGTCTATTGCAGGTGTTGGTGTTATTATTTCTATGATAGGAACAATGCTTGTAAAAATTAGCTCTAACGATGCTAAAGAAGCTCAAGTAATGGGTGCTTTAAATAAAGGAAACTGGATTGCTATTGCTTTAGTTGCAGTTTCTAGTTATGTTTTAGTAAAATGGATGTTGCCTTCTATGATGAAAATGGAATTTTTTGGTGAAGGCTTACAAGACATTTCTTCAATGCGTGTATTTTACGCAACAATCATTGGTTTAATCGTTGGTGGTGTTATATCATCGGTAACTGAATATTATACAGGTTTAGGAAAAAAACCTATTTTAGAAATTGTACAAAAATCTAGTACTGGTGCAGGTACAAATATTATTGCTGGTTTAGCAACAGGAATGATATCTACTTTCCCAACAATACTTTTATTTGCTGCTGCTATTTGGTCTTCTTATGCTTTTGCTGGTTTTTACGGTGTTGCTATGGCAGCTTCAGCTATGATGGCTACTACTGGTATGCAGTTAGCTATTGATGCTTTTGGACCTATTGCAGATAATGCAGGGGGAATTGCAGAAATGAGTGAACAAGACCCAATTGTTAGAGAACGTACCGATATTTTAGATTCTGTTGGTAATACAACCGCAGCAACTGGTAAAGGTTTTGCGATTGCTTCTGCTGCATTAACTTCTTTAGCGTTATTTGCTGCTTATGTAACTTTTACAGGAATAGACGGAATTAACATCTTTAAAGCACCTGTTTTAGCGATGTTATTTGTTGGTGGAATGGTGCCTGTAGTATTTTCTGCTTTAGCAATGAATGCTGTTGGTAAAGCTGCAATGGAAATGGTTTACGAAGTAAGACGTCAGTTTAAAGAAATACCAGGAATTATGGAAGGTACTGGAAAACCAGAATATGATAAATGTGTAGCTATTTCTACCAAAGCGTCATTAAAAGAAATGATGTTACCTGGTTTATTGACTATAGGTTTCCCTCTTGTTATTGCTTTTGTTCCAATGCTATTTAGAATGGATAGAATGATGATAGCAGAAATGCTTGGTGGTTATATGGCTGGAGTTACTGTTTCAGGTGTGCTTTGGGCTATTTTCCAAAACAATGCTGGTGGTGCTTGGGATAATGCAAAAAAATCTTTTGAAGCTGGTGTAGAAATTAATGGAGAAATGACTTACAAAGGTTCTGAGGCACATAAAGCTGCTGTAACTGGAGATACTGTTGGAGATCCATTTAAAGATACTTCTGGACCATCTATGAATATATTGATTAAATTAACTTGTCTTATTGGATTAGTTATTGCTCCTATCTTAGGTGGTCATACTGGAGATACACATGCAGCAATAGATACTACTCCTGCTACGACTATTACAGTTGATAACACAACTACAAGCAAAGATGCTTCTATCGTTATAAAACACGATGATGCAGGAAAATATATTGTAGTAAGTGAACCTGTAATGTTAGAAGGAAAATTAAAAATAAACACTTTTCAACTAAGAGGTGATAAAATGAATGCGTATTTGAATAAATAAAAATTCATTATTAATATACAACATTTAAGACCAATTTTTCAATTGGTCTTTTTTTATACTATAATGTAAACTTTATTCGTTTATAAATAAAAAAATAATTATGAAAAAATATTTCTTACTAGCAGTATTTGCTTTAATTTTAAATGGGCTTTATGCTCAAAATTTCTCTGGAGAAGGAGATCAACGCTTATCTGGTGGTGTTTCTTTCTATGGATATGGCAATGGTTTAAAACTTACTTATGATTATGGACTTACCGAATTATTTTCGGTAGGAGGAGGAGCTACCTTTATACTTAACAATGAATATAAAAATAATTTTTTTATCTATGGCAGAGGAGATCTTCACTTAAACAATGTATTTAATCTTCCGAGTACTATAGATGTTTATCCTGGTATTGAATTGGGTTTGCTTACTTCTAGCCGTTTTGGTTTACACGGACATATTGGTTTTAGATATCATTTTGCTGAGAATCTAGGTGCTTTTATAGAGCTTGGAACGAATGGTTCGGCAGGTCTGGTTTTGAAATTGTAGTATTAGGTATTAAAAATTAATTTTAATACCAGTTGCTACACCAACAGAGTAGGGCTTAAACCCACCACTGTTTTGTTCAAACATATCTAAATAATATTTAAACGAAGGTCTAATATTTAGTTTTAAATCATTAGTGATATGATAATTAAATTCTAAGGAAGCATTGGCTGATGCATTAATATTACTCAAATTATTTGCTTTACCAAAATAACGTTGTTGCCCATCTAAATTTAATAATGACAATTTGTTTTTAGTTAAAATTAATGAACTAAAACCTCCAGTAACTGCAAGGTCATAATGCTTAGCATCCTTAATTTGATACGAAACATTAACTGGTATTTCAATATATGCTATTTCTTGTTTGATACTTCCTTCTTGTTCAATTCCAGTAGAGATATTTGTGCTAGTAAGTGAATTCGCATTATACACACTTGTAAATCTGTTATACTGATTGTATTCTACTCCAGTTAAACGATTTGTAGTATTAATACCATTATGATATACAATATCATAAGTACTGTAGTTTAGTTTTAATAGTGAAAGACCAGCACTAATTTTCCATTTATTATTTATGCTACGTGCTATACTTAGTCCGAAGGATTGCGAAGTTTCAAACTCTTTTTTATTGTCTTTGAGGCTCTCGTCTAATGGAGAACCTTGTTTTAATGAGCTAAAATAGGTTTGACTAACATAAGGAGTAAATCCCCATTTTTTAGAAACAATTGTTTTTTCATTCTCAAAAACAGGTTTTTCTATAGCAGTATCTGTATTTCTATCAATAGTTTTTTTATCTGGCGTATCAGTTATTGGATCAAAATTAAGACGATAATTATTAAATTTATTTAAATAATTAAAGGAATATTGGTTTAAAGCATTATCTATTCTAAAGAAATAATAATTTTTATTTGAAGCAGAAGTACCTTGTTTATTACCTTTGTCAACCAAAACGGCATAAGGAATACTATTAAATAATGGTTGCTTGCTTTGCTTATCAAATATTGATTCTCTCTTTGTAGTAGTTTGTGAATTTTTTAAAGACTCTTGAGTTTTACTTTCTTTAGAATAATTATAAAAAGCAAGTAATGTAAGTAGCGCAATACCACTTGTAACAAGCCAAAATGCGCCTTTAGATTTGTTTTCTTTTTTCAAATCTTTTTTGATATCGCGCCATACTGCAGAATCAGGTTTTACTTCAAAGCTATTGAAAGCTTCTTGAAATATGCGCTCTATATGTTGCGGTTCGCTCATTACCCTAATTTTGATTTAGTAGCACTATGGTGTGCTTCTATTTTTGTTTTTAATATTTTTTTAGCTCTATTGAGGTTCGATTTTGAGGTTCCTTCTGCTATTTCTAACATTGCTGCTATTTCTTTATGCGAGTACCCATCTAAAACATAAAGATTGAATACAAGTCGGTATTGATTTGGAAGTGCTTGAATGAGTTCTAATAAAAATTTTAAATCAACTTTATTTTCATCAATATGCACTTCTTCTTCAGTCCAATTATCATCTACTACTATACTGAATAAGCCTTTGTTTTTGTAGCGCTGTAATGCAGTGTTTATAGTAATACGTTTTATCCAACCTTCAAAAGAACCATTATAATTATACTGATCTATTTTATCAAAAATAATTATAAAACTATCGTGAAGCACATCTTGTGCCTCTTGATAGTTAGGAGCATATTTCAAACACAATGCAAACAAACTACTAGAATAGAGTTTGTATAACTGCTCTTGTGCTTTGATAGCGCCTTGCTTACAACCTTTTATAAGATCAATATTATTTTTCAAAAGCAAATTGTTTTAATTAATAGAACAACTTCTTTACCTATTTTTAAGATGAAAAAATGGATAAAGGTTGCGTAAATATATAAAAAAAACCTTAAAATGTTGATTTTTAAGGTTTTTTTTAATGTATTGCGAGAAATCTTTTGAATTTAGAAAAAATCAAAAGATTTCTCGGCGTTCGTTCCTTACTTTGTCGAAATGACAGTAATTTTCAACCTTAGCAGATATTTCTTGAAAGAAGCTAAATGCAATTCTCAATTAATAGAGTAAATTTTATCGGAGATTACTAAACAGCATCTCCTTTTATGGCTGCAGTTATTTTTTCTTCTAGTTCATCCATTAGATCTGGATTTTCTTTGATTAGATTTTTTACAGCATCACGACCTTGTCCTAACTTGGTATCACCATAGCTAAACCACGAACCGCTTTTTTTGATAATGTTTAAATCTACACCAATATCTAATATTTCTCCTACTTTAGAAATACCTTCACCATACATAATATCAAATTCGGTCAAACGGAAAGGCGGCGCCACTTTGTTTTTAACAATTTTTACACGTGTTTTATTACCTTTTACTTCACCATCGGTACTTTTTATTTGTGTAGAACGGCGAATGTCAATACGAATAGAAGCATAAAATTTTAATGCATTACCTCCAGTTGTTGTTTCTGGGTTTCCAAACATTACACCTATCTTTTCACGTAATTGGTTAATAAATATAACCGTACACTTGGTTTTGCTTATTGAACCAGTAAGTTTTCGCAATGCTTGTGACATCAAACGGGCGTGTAACCCCATTTTTGAATCACCCATTTCGCCTTCTATCTCACTTTTTGGTGTTAATGCAGCTACCGAGTCAATCACTACAATATCTATTGCTCCAGAACGAATCAAATTATCTACAATTTCAAGTGCTTGCTCTCCATTATCAGGTTGTGAAATAATCAAATTGTCTACATCAATACCTAGATTTTGTGCATAATAACGGTCAAAGGCGTGTTCTGCGTCTATAAACGCTGCGATACCTCCTTGTTTTTGTGCTTCTGCAATGGCATGCAAGGTTAAGGTAGTTTTACCCGAAGATTCTGGACCGTATATTTCTATTACACGACCTCTAGGATATCCTCCAACACCAAGTGCTAAATCTAGCCCAAGTGATCCCGAAGGGATAACATCTACTTCTACCACTGGCGCATCGCCCATTTTCATTACGGTACCTTTACCATAAGTTTTATCGAGTTTGTCTAAGGTTAATTTTAGTGCTTTTAATTTTGCTTCTTTTTCTTTGTCCGTGCTCATTTTTCTGTATTTATTTATGGTGCAAGTTACTAATTTATTTAATGCCTTTTTATACTGTTGATAAATTATAAATTCAAATGATTATAACCTAAGTATGGTAGTGTCTCTTCTTTAAAAACAACACCATAATCTTCCAATTCTTTTAGTATTGGAGTGTAAACCTCTTTACTTATTGGCAGTTGCACTCCTGGTGTTTTTATTTTTTTATTTAAAATATGTAATGTTGCCATTGCCACAGGAAGCCCTACGGTTTTAGCCATAGCAGTGTAGGTTTGATCATCGCCAATAACAACCATTTTGGAGTCTATTTGTCGTTTTTCGCCATCAATTTTGTAGCCAAATTTATGATACATCACTATCATATCTTTATCAGTTTCTTGCAATGTCCATTTGTCCATCAGTATTTTTTGAAGGACTTGTGCTGGTGTAGCATCTTTGAGTCCTACAATTTTATTAGGGTTAAAAATATCAAGTTCAAGTAATTTATCCCAGATAATATCATCTTGTTCAATTCTTAAATAATGACGCAATTTTAACTCCACAGAATCTGTTGGACTATAAGGTAAAAATGAATTGATAAATGAACGATAGCTCATAGTTTCTGTATTTTCCATTATATAAGAATCATCGGTAACACCGAGTTGCACAAAGATATTCCAAGCACGTGAGTAGCCGACGCGTCGTATAGTACCACGATATAAGGTAGGAATATTATCCAAACCATAAATAGAACGGTATTTTAATGAATCCCGATTTGCTAGAGCTTCAAATTTACCATAACCTTCTACTTCCAAAAATTCTGTTCGTCTAAATAAGCGGTGGTATGGTATATATTTATATTGTCCTTCTTGAATGAATTTGGCAGCACCTCCTTGACCTGCTACGACTACATTACGAGGGTTCCAAGTGAATTTATAATGCCATAAATTATCATCACTCTCAGGGGCAACCAAGCCGCCTGTAAATGATTCAAAGAGTATAAGCTCTGCGCCACGATCACGGATTCTATCGATAACCTGCATAGCACTCATATGATCAATGCCTGGGTCAAGTCCTATTTCGTTCATAAAGACGAGCCCTTTAGCTTTTACCTCTTCATCTAATGCCATTAATTCATCAGAAATATAAGAAGCCGTCACGAGACTTTTTGAAAACGCTACACAGTCTTTGGCTACATTGAGGTGAAAACGAGCTGGAAGCATAGAGATAACTATTGAAGCATTTTTTATAGCTTTTTGTCTTGCACTTTCATCAAAGATATCTAAGATGAAGGCTTCACCATTTGGGTGATTATTTATTAATTTTTTGGCGTTCTCAAGATTGATATCGCCTACATGTATTTTGAGGTTTTCTTCGTTAGATTTGTCTAATAAATATTTAATTAGCGAAGAAGCGGAGCGTCCTGCTCCGATGATTAAGATTGTTCTCATTATTATTGTTGTGATTTTTGTATTATTTCTAATGCTTTTTCAGCATCTTTTTCATTTACTTTCAGCGTTATTGGGACTAATTCAAATGAGTAGTTCGTATTGGCATTTATCTTATATGATTTAATATTAGCATCTTGTAAAATATTTTGAATATTTGCTACTTCAAAATCATTAGTACTTGAATAAATGGTTATTAAATTGTTTTGAGAATCCATAATAAATAGCTTTAAAATTAGATTATAAAATTAATTAATTTTTATTCAATAGAAAAGAATAAATTTGCTTTTCTAACATAAAAAATTAAAACGATGAATAAGAAAATAGCAATAACAGGAAGTATATTAGCAACTATAGCCGTAATACTTGGTGCTATGGGCGCTCATGCACTCAAAAAAGTATTGGGTTCAGATGCGTTACTGAGTTTTCAAACGGGTGTTCGCTACCAAATGTATCATGCCATTGCTTTATTATTTTTAAGTACGACTGTGTTAATAGGTGAAAAGGCTAAAAAGCGTGTTTTTATATTAATGCTAACAGGTGTTATATTATTTTCAGGGTCAATTTATCTATTAGCAACCAATACATTAACAGTTGTAAATTTTAAAACAATAGCATTAGCAACACCAGTTGGAGGGGTGTTTTTGATTAGCTCTTGGTTACTTTTGTTACTAAGTTTGGTAAAAAATAAATAGTGATTTAAGATTGTAATTCAAAATAATTTCTACATTTGTTCCTTATTAAAACAACACACAATAAAGAATGGCTACAAAAACAGCAAATTCCATTGAAACACAATTAATAAAAAGTGGAATTAAAGCAGCAGCAATACACTACAATACTGCTCCAGAAGAATTAACACAAATAGCACTTGATAATCAATTAGGGACACTTTCTAGTCTTGGAGCGTTAAACGTGCCAACGGGTGAGTTTACAGGGCGATCTCCAAAAGACCGCTTTATAGTAAAAGACGCCATTACAGCAGATACTGTTTGGTGGGATGGCACAATCAATATTCCTTTTGATACCGAAAAATTTGATGCTTTGCACCAAAAAGTATTGAATCATTTATCTGAAAAAACAATTTATGTACGTGACGCTGCTGCAGGAGCAGATAGTCGTTATACCATGAAACTACGTTTGGTAACCGAACTGCCTTGGGTTAGTCTTTTTGCATACAATATGTTCTTGCGCTTATCAGCTGAAGAACTAGAAAATTTTTCACCAGAATGGACAATACTTCAAGCACCTTCATTCTTTGCAGATCCAAAAGTAGATGGTACGCGTCAGCATAATTTTTCGATTATTAATTTTTCAAAAAAAATAATATTAATAGGAGGTTCTGGATATACAGGAGAAGTGAAAAAAGGTGTTTTTTCTGCCTTAAACTTTATTTTGCCAACATACAAAGAGGTTTTGCCGATGCATTGCTCTGCTAATGTAGGCGAAAAAGATGATACAGCTATTTTCTTTGGTTTATCAGGAACAGGAAAAACAACATTATCTGCAGATCCAACACGTAAACTTATTGGTGATGATGAACATGGTTGGACACCTGACAATGTGGTTTTTAATTTTGAAGGCGGTTGTTATGCTAAGGTAATTGACCTTTCTGCTGAAAAAGAACCCGACATCTATAAAGCTATAAGACCAGGAGCATTATTAGAAAATGTAATTTACAAAGCGGGAAGCAACGAACCTGATTTTGAAGATACTAGCATTACACAAAACACACGTGTGAGTTACCCAATAGATTATATCAAAAACATTCAGCCGTTGTCTATAGGAGAAAACCCTAAAAATATATTTTTCTTAACAGCAGATGCTTTTGGTGTATTGCCTCCAATAAGCAAACTGAATCCTAGTCAAGCAGCGTATCATTTTATCTCTGGTTATACTGCAAAAGTAGCTGGAACAGAAGATGGAATAGATGAACCATTACCATCATTTTCGGCTTGTTTTGGAGCACCTTTTATGCCTTTGCATCCTACTGCTTATGCCAAAATGCTCAGTAAAAAAATGCAAGAAGCCAATGTGAATGTTTGGTTGGTAAATACAGGCTGGACAGGTGGTGAATATGGCACAGGTTCACGCATGAAACTGAAATATACGCGTGCTATGGTTACTGCTGCTTTAAATGGCGAATTGAATACCGTATCTTATAAAAAAGATGCTATTTTTGGTCTTGAAGTGCCTCAAGAATGTCCAAATGTACCTGCAGACTTATTGAATCCTAGAAATACTTGGGAAGATA
>JALSVQ010000018.1 GCA_027073495.1 Flavobacteriaceae bacterium
AAAGCACTCCAATAGTTTTTTGCTTTAGTTCCATCTGAATCTGTAAATATGGTAAGCTCAGCTTTGGCATTTTTATTTTTTTCGAGATAGCTTTTGAGCTCGTAAACATAGCGTTTAAAACGATTGTCTAGTGTGATTTCCTTTCCTTTCTGATAATAAAAAATGTGTTTCTTTTGAATATCTTCCGTTAAGACATTGATGTTATTATTAGCTTCGTATGCTATAGAAATACCATTAGCATAGGTTTGTGTTGAATCATATTTAAACAATTGACACTTGCTTGCAGTCTTTATCTTTATAGGATTAATACCAAAGTCAATAAGTTCTTTTTTGACCAATTCTGCTCGTGATAAACCTTGCGTGGCAGTACTAAGGCTATCAACTATTTTTTCAGGATATTTTCCAGTGATTACTACTGTTTTATCTTGTTTGTCATTTAAGGTTTTGTAAATACTATCTTTAAAACTAGCAATGCTATTTGGAATAGTTATTTTAGTATCATTTTTAAATATTTTTATACCCGATTTAAAATCGTAGTTGTTAAGTACAAGCGTTCCTGTAGCAGGAAATTGGATAGTATCTAACGGACTTGTTTTGGTTTTCTCAGTATTGAATGTGAAGTCATTGAGCCAAAAGTAGCCAAAAAAACTCCATAATAGAAAAATAGAAAATGCAGGTATAAATTTGTTCACGTTAATTGTTTTTTTTTCGCTTCAAATATAATGTTTTTTAATTAATTATAAAAAAATCTTATTCTTTTTTGCGTAATATAGCATTTTCTTTAAATGTTTTAATTGTGATAACGCCTTTTCCATAACTCAGTATTTCACTTGATCCTGAAGCATCAATACTTAGCGTGTCTTTGCTCAGAGTGCTTATTTTACTCTTATCGCGAGCTATTACCTCAATAGCATCGCTAATGCAATCTTTTGTTTGAATTTTGCTATTGTCTGAAGCTGCTAGTTTATTTTCTACAGTAGTTCCAATCAGATTTATTTTGCTAGTATCACTACTTGTGCAGGCTATTTTTGCAGTTTTTATAGTAAGGTCTAATTTGCTATTCCCTGCTGTTTGTGCAATAATTTGACTTGTATTTAATTTAGCCTCAAGCTTTACATTATCATCGCAATTGATATCTACCATTTTTGCATCCGAATTAAAATCGAGAAGCTGACTCGCATCACTGAGTTTTATTCTTAATGTGTCAGTACTAAATGTGCCACTAGCTTTAACCTTGCTATGTTCAGTTAATGTGATGCTTTGCAGGGTATCAATATAAAAAATGAGTTCAAAGCGCTTTTTGCGTACAATTCTATGCGTCAATGCTATTGAAAGCGTTCCGTTTGCTATTGTGCTGACTACCGTTTCGTGGAGATTTCCATCAGCATTGATGACCAGTTTGCACGTGTCTGATTGAATTAAATGAAGTTTTATTTTTCCAGAAACAATTAATGCCTTTACACTGTCAAACTTACGGGTGCTTACAACTACATTTTTACTCCCTTTTATTTTAGGTAATTTTTGTGCAAAAGCACTGGTAGTAACAATTAATGCGAATAATATAATATTTAAGTATTTCATAATGTATCTGTTTTGTTTTTGCAAAAATAACTATTTTAGTTGATGTATAAAACCATAAAATACCAAATTATAGGAATGCTTTCTATCCAGAAAGCAGCATAATATTTATTTTGTTTCTTTGTACTAAATACAATACCTAAAAATGTAATTAAAGCAATAGCGTAAATAGCATTTTGATTGGTGTAATGATTTATAGAAACCAGTAATATAATTAATAGACTTGCTAGTATTTTTGTGTTTTTTACATCTAAAATTTGCGGAATTGTTTTTAAGCCTTTGGCATCATAATCGAGGTCACGAATATCAAAAGGCAAAGTTATGCAGATAATAAAGAGAAAACGTTGTGCAAAAAGTAACAATACCGTTGTAGTAATTGGGATGTTATGGTTTCTCAAAGGAAATAAAACAGTTGTTCCTGCCCAAGATAAAGCAATGAGAAAAAGTTTAGCAAAAGGAACTGTTCGCAATGATTTTTTAAAGAATGGTAAGCTATAAAAAATTGTAAAAAAACCAAAAGGAAGCAAAACCAGCAGTGCCTTTAATGAAATGAAAAATAGTGTAAAAGCACTTCCAATAGCAGCGAAAACACTAACTATTATTAAAGCAGTTTTGTTTTTTTGGATCCAAAGACTAAACCAATTGTTCTCTGTTTTAAAACGATACAAGCGGATGAAATTATATGACACTATTGTTGTGAAAAACACAAATAAAGCTGAATAATCACTAGACGCACCATAAGGTAATAGTGTAAGTTTAACCAATGCCCAAGTAGCAATGGCTACGTGAATATTGCTAAATAGGTATAATTCAAAAAAAAGTTTGAAATATTTCATTATGCAATATTAAATGAAATAAATAGTAATTTTCAGTATTAATCTAATAATTTTACTAGCAAAAATGATTATATTTGTGAACCAAAAATAATTATATAATGAATCCAGATAAATTACTCAACCGTCATCTTGGTAATCGTGATTTTCAAACTCAAGAAATGTTGCAAACACTTGGTGTTGCAAGCTTGGATGAATTAATTACACAAGTAATCCCTGATGATATTAGACTTTCTGAGTCATTGCAATTACCAAAAGCAATGTCAGAATCAACGTACCTAAATCACGTTCAAAATTTAGCTAATACAAATAAAGTTTTCAAATCATATATTGGTTTGGGCTATCATCCTGCTATATTGCCAGCTGTTATTCAGCGCAATATTTTTGAAAATCCGTCTTGGTACACCGCTTATACGCCATATCAAGCAGAGATTTCTCAAGGGCGTTTGGAGGCTTTGGTCAATTACCAAACCATGCTTACAGAACTTACCGGTATGGAGCTTGCCAATGCATCATTACTCGATGAAGGTACTGCTGCTGCCGAGGCTATGATTATGCTATTTAATGCACGTAGTCGCGCGCAAAAGAAAGCTGGAGCAAATATCTTCTTTGTTTCAGAAGAAGTATTGCCCCAGACCATTGCCATATTAGAAACCCGAGCAGAGCCTTTGGGAATAGCCTTGCAATTTGGAAATCATGAAGAGGTTGTTTTTTCTGAAAACCACTACGGAGCACTAGTTCAATATCCAGCAAAACACGGCGCTTTGTATGATTATAGCACTTTTGTATCAAAAGCGAAAGCAACTGAAGTAAAAACTGTTTTTGCTGCTGATTTATTGAGTTTGGTTGTATTGCAAAGTCCTGCTTCTTTAGGTGCTGATGTGGTTGTTGGTTCAACGCAACGTTTTGGTATTCCAATGGGCTTTGGAGGACCTCACGCAGGTTATTTTGCAACTTCAGAAACGTACAAAAGACAAATTCCAGGACGTATCATTGGGCAAACCGTTGATACTGATGGAAATCCTGCTTTGCGAATGGCTTTGCAAACACGCGAACAACATATCAAGCGTGACCGTGCTACTTCAAATATCTGTACAGCGCAAGTACTCCTAGCTGTAATGGCTGGTATGTATGCCGTTTATTATGGTGCTGATGGACTGCGTACCATAGCAAGTCGTATTCATAATCAGGCGGTTTCACTTGCTGATGCATTAGAAAAACAAGGCATTAAAAACCAAAATCAATACTTTTTTGATACCCTTAAACTAACAGTAACTGATGCAGCAGAAATCCAAAAACATGCCCTTGAAAATGGTGTTAACTTTAATTATATTGATGATACTACTATAAGTATTGCTATTAATGAATTGACAACTCAAGCAGATTTAGAAGAAATAATAGCTATTCTGACTATAAATAATAATACAATTTCTTTAGAAGAAGGGAAAACTAGAATACCTGCTTCAATGCTTCGTCAAGATGCTATTCTTGAACAAGAAGTATTTAACAAATATCATTCAGAAACCGCTATGATGCGATACATCAAGCATTTGGAACGTAAAGATTTAAGCCTTACACACAGTATGATTTCTTTAGGTTCTTGTACGATGAAACTCAATGCAGCAGCAGAATTACTACCACTGAGTTGGTCTAATTGGTCAAATATCCATCCTTTTGTGCCAAAAGATCAAGCAGCAGGTTATTTGACAATGCTTCAAAATTTAGCAGATTATTTGAGCACCATTACGGGGTTTGCAGCAACATCTTTGCAGCCTAATTCTGGAGCGCAAGGCGAATATGCTGGTTTAATGGTTATTCGTGAGTATCATAAAAGCAGGGGAGAAGGACATCGTAATATAGCACTGATTCCTGCTTCTGCACACGGTACCAATCCTGCTTCTGCAGTAATGGCAGGAATGAAAGTGATTGTGGTAAAAACAGATGAAAACGGAAATATAGACGTCGAAGATTTACAAGAAAAAGCAACTAAACATGCTGAAAATTTAGCTTGTTTTATGGTCACTTACCCTTCTACACACGGTGTTTTTGAATCTGCAATTAAAAAAATAACGCAGCTTATTCATAGTTTTGAAGGGCAAGTCTATATGGATGGCGCCAATATGAATGCGCAAGTAGGTTTGACCAATCCAGCTGCCATTGGGGCAGATGTTTGTCACTTAAATCTGCATAAAACATTTGCGATACCTCACGGAGGAGGAGGTCCTGGTGTTGGTCCAATATGTGTAGCTCACCATTTGGTAGATTTCTTACCTAGCAACCCTGTGGTTTCTAATGGAAATGAAAAAGCAATTAAAGGTATTTCTTCTGCACCTTACGGTTCTGCATATGTATCACTTATTTCTTATGGTTATATTCGTATGATGGGAGAAGAAGGGCTTACACTTGCTACAAAACAAGCTATTTTAAATGCCAATTACTTGGAAGTGCAGCTAGCAAAAGCAGGTTATAAAATACTGTATAAAGGCGAAGCAGGACGTGCTGCACACGAATTTATTATTGATTATAGTCCGTTTAAAACTTATGGTGTTGCCGTGATTGATGTTGCAAAACGTTTAATGGATTATGGTTTCCATGCACCAACGGTTTCTTTTCCGGTGCACGATACATTAATGATTGAACCAACCGAAAGTGAAGATAAAGCTGAACTCGATCGTTTTATAGCTGCGCTTGTTGCTATTAAAAATGAAATGGAAGCTATTGAAGACAAAGAAAATAATCTATTGCTCAATGCACCACATACTGAAGCTACGGCTACAGCAGATGAATGGAATTTCCCATATTCACGTAGTCAAGCTGTTTTTCCTTTAGATTATATCAAAGGGAACAAGTTCTGGCCGTCAGTACGACGTGTTAATGATGCTTATGGAGATCGAAATTTAGTTTGTACGTGTAATCCAATAAGTGATTATGTAGATTAATTCTCAATAATTTGAAATATAACAAAAACAGTCAATAGTAATTTTATTGACTGTTTTCTTTATTATAAACGATTAATATTCGACAAAATTCACTTGTAAAGCTTATTTGTAAGTCTCTTTTTTTTGTAGTGAAGTAGTCTTTTCTTTGCTACGAATTATTCCGGAATCCCATCCCAAATTTCGATATCGTCAATCCATTGTTTTTTAGGATTAGCATCTCCATAAATTTGTGTCAGTATTATAAAATCAATAGGTTTGCTATTTCGTGTTGTTGGGCCATAATGATCGCCAACGACTTGCCCGTTTATTTTCCAAAGTGCCCGACCATCATTGCCTTCACTCCAATGCCAATAGTATTCTGTAAGAAACCATTGGTCTAAAGGTACAGGAATTGATGTGTTATCAATTTCCCATTCTGAATTCTGTGGGTCATCATCGCCTTGCCAATGCCAATATGGATTTCCAGATAAATCAGTATAAATATAAGAAATCAATCTAAAGCCTGTTCCTGCAGCATAATCTTTTGTTTTATATTCAAATAAAGCACGCCATTTATCAGGCTGATTCATACTTTCAGAACCTATTTTCATCCAATATTTTACATATAAATCTTTGGTGCCTTCGGTTATGTCTAATATTTCGTAAGGACATTGTGTAATCCCGTTTACAGTGTAATTTTCTTCATTGTATAAAACTTTAGTAGCTGTGCCATTATGTCCGATTACTGTTTGAATAGAAGCATTAACAGCTTGCTTATCATAATCTTCTATATAATGAAGAGCACTTTCGCTAGCACCATAAATATTTATAGGCCACGTAAAGTTGGTTTCGCTGTCTGTTCCTACAATGTTTTCATAATCTTCGGATCCATAACCACCAGGAATAATATGTACATCGCCTTCAAATCCCGATTTGAAGAGTAATTGTGCTGAATCATCAATAGGACTTGGTGTGTTATTACAATTAATAATAGATACTAAAATAATTAATACTAAACTGATTTTTTTTAATTGTTTCATTGATTATAATGTTTATAGCTTTGCAGGCTGTTGTCTTCGCAAATATAGGAAATAAAATTGCCATAAATGGCTTTATATTCTTGGTAAATGGCATCACAATCATTCTCGTTATAATGGTTAATGATAACCAATTTCCCTGTATTAATAAATGATTCCGCTCCAGTTTGATCCCACCAGTTTTTATCATCAGTATAAGATTCGTAGAGTACGCCATCAAACATACTCGCATTTTCAACAGTGTTTTTTGCCATACATTTTAGACCTTTGCTATGTGCATAATCACAAAGTGCTTGATAATACGCAATGCCTTCTGTTTGTGTGACTGTAAAGCCATAAGTTACTCGTAAATCATCATCGTAAATCCAATCCATATTGTCAAATTCAACCCAATCACAACCCCAATTGGCTATTTGGTCAATACGGGCTTTCATAAGGTCAATAATTCCTGTAGTAACTGAATTTACAAAATATTCATCGGGCCATTGTCCCCAAGACGTGCTTACTAAATAAGGTTGCATTGCATTGAAATCACTTCGGTAAGTTTCTCCTGTACCAATGCTTATGTAAGCACCAACTTCATTGTTATTTGCTTTTATGGCAGTTACTTGATTGTAGGTTGTGTCTTGAAAAGGATCAATTAAAACATAGGCATTAGTAGCATTCATTAAAATGCTATTCACCGTGTCAGGCGAATAATTTTCATTGTAAGCTTGATTGTAGATTGGTTTCGCTTCAGAAAGGTTGTTTTCTGTAGGGTCTGTATTATTACAAGATAAAAACGTAATGATTATGAGTATGTTTATAAGCTTTTTCATACTGTATCTTTATAGTATAACGCAACAATTACTTGATTTAGTATTTGTTTTTTTAATAAAAAAAATCCTCGAAAAAATATTTCGAGGATTGTTAATAATTGGTAATGAATTATTATTTAAACAATTCAGCAAGTTTTTGTTGTAGAGCAACTCCTCTTAAGTTTACAGCTACGATTTTATTATCTTTATCTATCAAAAAGTTTTGAGGAATAGAACGTATTCCAAAGCTTTGTGCTATTGGTTCGTTCCAATGTTTTAAGTTTGAAATATGATTCCATTCTAAGCCATCTTTAGCAATAGCAGCTTCCCATTTTGATTTGTCTTTGTCTAATGAAACACCAAGAACATTAAACCCTTTGTCATGATATTTTTTGTAAGCTTCAACTACATTGGGATTTTCTTTTCTACAAGGTCCACACCAAGAAGCCCAAAAATCAATTAATGTATATTTTCCCTTTACATCGTTTAATGCAATTTTTTTGCCTAATGGACTTGGTGCAGCAAAATTTTGAACGGTATAACCTACTTCCATTTTTTGCTTTACAGTCGGAATAGTATTGGCTTTGTCTTGCAATGTTTTTGCTAGTTTTTTTCCATCTTCAGAATTTTTTATTTTTCCTGCCAATCCATTGAATAAACCTAGCGCAACATCAGGTTTTATAGCATTTCCTTTTGAGATATCTCGAAGCAGAATATATGAAAAGTAAGATTTTGGATTTTCTTTGATGAATTTTTGATAATAAGCCAATTGTTTTTTCTGAGTATCAGCTTGCAATGTTCTGTATTGCATTTTAATTGCATTTTGTTTGGCTGTGTCTTTAGCTACCATTGCTGCTTGAAATTCAGTACTTAATTTCTTAATTGGTTCATTAATACTTTCAGTACCTTTAATGAATTTTGTAAAACTTTTGTTTACAAACCCTCCTGTAGTTTTAGATTTAGCAATAGAGTCTGCATATATTTCAACTGTAATAGCTGAGTTTTCTAAGAAAAATCGCGCTTTCTGAGGGTTTTTAGCTATTGCTAAAAAGGCTAATTTTGGTTTATCTGCTTTACCTGTAAAAGTAAATTTACCATCAACTACAGTAGCAGTATCAATGTTGCTAGGTCTTTTTCCATCTTTAGAAACTTGAAGATAAACTTGTTTTATATCTTTATTGTCTACAGTTCCTTTTATAGAGTAACTCTCTTTGTCACAAGAGATTAGTTGCGCGAGAAGGACTGTGAGCCCTAAGATTTGAAGTGTTTTTTTCATTTTTAAAATTATTTATTTTGAGGCAAAAATAAACCTTTATTTGTATCTATAATAAACTATAAGTAATATTTAACAATATTTTTTAAAATAATTTCTATTGCTTATAAAACATTTGTATTTTTGTGTTCGATATAAATATATAGAATA
>JALSVQ010000019.1 GCA_027073495.1 Flavobacteriaceae bacterium
GAACAGTAAAATGATACGTTTTTTCACTCAAAACGCGTGCACCAAAAGCTGAGAGTTTGAGTATAGCAGGACCGCTCATTCCCCAATGGGTAATTAACAAAGGTCCCGAGGCTATAAGTTTTGTGCCCTGTATGTTTACAAGCGCAGGGTTAACTACTATTCCCATTAATTGTGTTATGGTATTATTAGGAATATTAAAGGTAAATAATGATGGTATAGGAGCACTAATGGTATGTCCTAATTGTCCTAACCATTCCAAGCCTTTTGCTTTAGGTGATCCGCCTGTGGCAACAATAACTTTGTTAAAAAGTAATGTTTCTTTATTTTTAAAAATTAATTGTATTTGCTCATTTTCTAAAGCTTTTAAAGCAGTAATAGCAATGTTTTTTATGATGTTTATTTCTAAGCGTTTTGCTTCTGATAAAAAACAATCGATGATACTTTGTGAATCTTGTGAAACAGGAAACACACAATTATCTTCTTGTGTAAGCAGTGGAACACCACGTTTTTCAAACCAAGCCATAGTATCTTTATTCGAAAAATGACCAAAAGCTTTTTTAAGTTTATTTCCTCCTCGTGGATATGCAGTACTCAAAGCTTTAATAGTAGCAGCGCCATTGGTTACATTGCAACGACCGCCACCAGAAACTTTTACTTTAGCCAAAAGTTTGCTTGTTTTTTCAAAAATAGTCACTTGTGCTTTTGGGTAATTTTCTTTTACCGCCAAAGCTGCAAAAAAACCAGCTGCTCCTCCTCCAATTATAGCTACATCCATTTTACAAAAGTAACTGAAAAAACAAGCAATAGTCAAAAAATTTTCTTTTCTTTCAAAAAAAAGAACCAATTCAAATTCCTAAAAAAATTTAAAAATCAATTTTTTCTTTGTTATCAACAATTATTATATAATTCATTAAAAAAAGAAATTTAAAATTTAAAAAGATAGTGATATATATAGCTTGTGAATAGTTACAATAACTTTTTAGTTTTAAATTTTTTAAATTCATTATTAAATAAACATAAATATGCTGTTAACATATAATCAACAGTATATTTTTTTAATTTTTAGGAGATTACTCTTGTTATTAACAAAACGTAAAAAGCTTTATTAAACACTAATTTTTGATAAAAAAACACCATAAAAGTTCCATTTTATTGTTCATAAACATAAGATTGTTTGTCTAAACAAAAACGAAACTTTATTTGCAAGGAATAAACTTTATTTACTATTAATAATAATTTCTTTAAAACCAAAAAAACTTTTTAATACATACTGTTATTTATAAACAAGCATGTTTACAACTTGTTAACAAGCATTTTTTTGTAAATAAAATAACTGTCAAGTCTTTTATCTCATGGTTTACAGCAAAGCGGTCTTTTATTAATTATAAACCAAAAATTTGTATCTTTACAAAAAATCTAAACAAATGACTAAAACCCTTTTACTCAGTTTTCTTATTATAATAGTATCGTGTCATAATCCTGAAAAAACAACTACAAAAATGAATAAAAATCCGCTATTAGCTTCTTGGAATACACCTTTTGGTGTACCGCCATTTGACAAAATAAAAAGTACTGACTATCTCCCAGCTTTGCAACAAGCCATGGAACTACATAATAACGAAATAGCTACTATAGTTAATAACAAAGCCAAGCCAAGCTTCAAAAATACCATTGAAGCCTTAGAACTATCAGGACAAAAATACTATCAAGTATCAAAACTATTTTTTGCTGTTACTGCTGCAAACACAGATAGTATTCTCAAAGCTACCGAAAAAGAAATTGTACCAGCTATGACGGCTCACAATGATGAAATTCAACTCAATGAAGCTTTATTCAAACGTATTAAAGCCGTTTACGATAAAAAAGACAGTTTAACATTATCTAATGATGATTTGTTTCTTTTGGAAGAAACGTACAAAGGCTATGTTAAAGCTGGTGTGAATCTACAAGGTGCTAATAAAACAAAACTCAAAAGCATTAATAAAGAATTAGCTGCACTCAAAATACAATTTGCAGCCAATCTTTTGGACGAAACCAATGCTTACGAACTCCATGTAACAGCCAAAGAAGATTTGGGCGAGCTTTCTGAAAGCCTTGTGGCTTTAGCTGCCGAAGAAGCCAAAAAAAGAGGCCATCAATCAGGTTGGTCATTTACGCTACAGCGTCCAAGTATTAATCCTTTTTTAGCAACGTCACCAAATCGAGAATTGCGCAACAAACTATATCATGCGTCTGCTATGCGTGGCGATAATGATAATGCTAAAGACAATAAAAAAGTATTAGAAAAAATAGCATCTTTGCGCGTTGCCAAAGCCCAATTACTAGGTTTTGACTCTTGGGCAGATCGTGTTTTGGTTGATAATATGGCAGCAACGCCAGCTCACGTATACAACTTACTCGATAAGTTATGGAGCCCAGCTTTAGCAATGGCAAAAAAAGACGAAAAAGCATTAACCAAAATGCTACATAATGATGATATAAAAGGCGCATTAAACGGTGCTGATTGGCGCTATTATGTAGCTAAAATTCGTGCTAAAAAATACAATTTTAACGAAGATGAAACCAAACCTTATTTTGAGTTTACGCGTGTTCGTGATGGTGCTTTTAACCTTGCTAACAAACTTTTTGGTTTAACTTTTAAAGCACGCAAAGATATTCCAACTTGGCACAAAGACCAACAAGTATTTGAAGTACTAGAAGCCTCTGGGAAGCATTTAGGTGTTATTTATATGGATTTCTTTGCTCGTGAGAGCAAAAAAGGCGGTGCTTGGATGAATGAACTCCGTGCACAATTCAATGTTGCTCATTTTGTAACACCTATTGTGACTAACAATTTTAATTTTCCTGCTCCAACAGCAGGAAACCCATCATTATTAACCTTTAGAGAAGCACAAACAGTCTTTCATGAGTTTGGTCACGCACTTCATGGTTTGCTTTCTAATGTAAAATATGAGCGCTTTTCAGGAACTAATGTACCCCGTGATTTTGTAGAATTTCCTTCGCAAGTGATGGAAAACTGGATGAGTGAACCCAAAGTATTAGCAACGTATGCAAAACATTATAAAACAGGAGAAGTAATTCCGCCAGATTTAATAGCAAAAATGAATGCTGCCAATAGTTTTGACGAAGGCTTTAGAACGGTAGAATATATGGCTGCGGCGTATTTAGATATGAAGTGGCACACTTTAAAAACTACAGCCTTACAAGAAACACGTAGTTTTGAAAAGCAAGCCATGGATAAAATAGGCTTAATACCAGCTATTATACCAAGATACCGCAGTACGTACTACTCACATATTTTTTCTGGAGGTTACTCAAGTGGTTACTATGCCTATATGTGGTCAGAAGTATTGGATGCTGATACCTTTAATACGTTTAAACAATCAGGTGATATTTTTAACCCTATATTAGCCAAAAAATACCGTGCAATGTTAGCTGCTGGAGGTTCCAAAAAAGGGGAGCAACTGTATCAAGACTTTTTAGGAAGAGCACCAAAAATAGAACCTTTATTGATTAAAAAAGGGTTTTTGAAAGGAAAATAGTAAACAGAAAAAAAGTATTTTAAAATTATATTATTTGTATCTTTATAAGATAAATAATAAAACAAGATGTGTGTATGTAGTTAATTATGTATACAATTATTGTGCGTGATGTGGAAAATGGGAAATTAAACTGAATTCTAAGTAAGATTATGGATGAATTAAAAAAATATTTAGAAACATTATTAAATATTAATGAAAAAGACTGGATGATTTTTTCATCAAAGCTTATCAGAAAAGAGTTTCAAAAAAAAAGTACAATTATAAGAATTGGACAAATAGAAAATAACATCTCCTTTATTGAAAAAGGTGAAGTGCGGTTATTTATACCAAAAGAAGAAAAAGATATAACTTTTGGATTTTGTTTTAAAGGCGAATTTGTAAGTGCTTATGATTCCTTTTTGACAAGAACTTCTTCTCAATACCAAATACAAGCACTTACAAACACTACCCTTTTAACCATTAGTTACGATGATTTACAAAAAGTTTATGAAACTACTAAAATAGGAAGTACAATTGGTCGTCTTATTTCTGAAAGATTATTTTTAATCAAATCAAAAAGAGAGCAATCATTACTGAATGATACAGCACAACAAAGATATCTAAATCTATTTAAAGAACGTCCAAACTTAATACAGAAAATACCTTTAAAATACATAGCATCATATATTGGTGTAACTCCTCAAGCTTTAAGCAGAATTCGTAAAAGGATTTTTTAACTTGAGTTCATTATAATAATAAAAAGTACTTCTAATTTTGTAATCTAAATTAATATACAAATGGAAATTATATTTTTATTCTTTATTTTATGGTATGGAGGATTGTTCTTTCAAACTTTTTTTCTTCATAGATATGCAGCACATCAATCATTCACAATGTCAAAAACTACTGAAAAAGTAACCTATATTTTAACATGGTTATTTCAGGGTTCAAATTATTTAAGTGCATATGGATATGGAGTAATGCATAGAATGCATCATGCATATGCAGACACCAAAAAAGACCCACATTCACCTAAGTATGATAAAAATGTTTTTACAATGATGTGGAGAACAAAATCTATTTATCAAAAAATAAATAACAAAAAGATTGATGTTGATGAAAAATTCAGTAAAAATGTACCTCAATGGCGTAATTTTGATAGAATTGCTAGTTCAAATATATCAAGAATTATTTGGCTAATCTTGTATTTTGTATTCTTTTTAAAATTTGCAACAATATGGTGGTTATGGTTGTTCTTTCCTATATTAATATTAATGGCACCAATTCATGGTGTAATTATAAATTGGTTTGCTCATACTTATGGCTACACCAACTTTAAACTAAAAGACACCTCGAAAAACTTACTACCTTTTGATTTTTTAATGATGGGAGAAGCATATCACAATAACCATCATAAACATGGCAATCGAGCAAATTTTGGCGGTGTAAAGTGGCATGAAATCGACCCAACTTATTTTATAATGAAAGTACTTAATACATTACGAATTATTAAAATTAACCCAATAATAAACTGATTCTACCTTTAAATAAAATCACATAATAAACAGAATGAAAAACAAATATACACCAGTATTCTATAACCCTTTTGAAGAGAAAATTAATATCATTACTCATGCTTTAGGAATGTTTGCAAGTGTAATAGCATTAGTTTTATTAATATTGAAATCGAATTCAATAGGTACGATTTGGCATGTATTTAGTTTTACTGTTTTTGGAATTAGTTTGATCGTTCTATATACTGCTTCAACTCTTTATCATGCTTCAAAAAAGGTTGAATTACGAACAAGGTTAAATATTTTTGACCATGCCTCAATCTATGTACTCATTGCAGGCACTTACACACCTTTTACTCTGATAACTCTACAAGGAAAAATTGGCTGGTGGATATTTGGAATTAATTGGCTCCTTGCTTTAACAGGGATTATTTTAAAATTATTTTTTACTGGAAAATATGATAAACTTTCTACAATAATGTATGTATTAATGGGTTGGATAATTATTATAGCAATTAAGCCTTTAATTAATAGTTTAGGAAATGAAGGCTTATTATGGTTGCTGTTTGGTGGGGTTTCATATACTATCGGTGCTGTATTTTATAGTATTCCTAAAATAAAATATAACCATGCAATATTTCATGTTTTTGTTTTATTAGGTAGTTTTGCTCATTTTATTTCTATTTATTATTATGTGATATTAACTTAATTTATATGCCAATAATAAAGTTTACTTTTTTGAAAGGGATAAAAAAACTGCCTGAATTCAATAACTTAACGCAACAAATCAAAGTCTTCAAAACGAAACAGTTCCAAAAAACAGGATCAACTGTATCAAGACTTTTTAGGAAGAGCACCAAAAATAGAACCTTTATTGATTAAAATAGGGTTTTTGAAAGGGAAATAGTAAACAGAAAAAATAGTATTTTAAAATTATATTATTACATTTTTTGTATCTTTATAAGATAAATAATAAAACAAGATGTCAGAAGTGTTGGTGCATCAACAAGAATTGAAGGCTCTAAAATGAGCAATGAAGAAGTAAAAGTATTACTTGATAAAATAGACATTACAAAAATTGAAGATAGAGATGCTCAAGAAGTAATAGGATATTTTGAAGTTTTAGACTTAATATCTGAAAATCATTCTGAAATTGACATTACAGAAAACAATTTAAAAAACTTGCACAATCTATACGAATAAAAAAAAACACAAAACAAAAATTTATAATTTGGAAAATTTTATCAAAAAAAGAATCGATGCATCAAATGCATTTACCTCTTGAAATTTTCATCGATTGTAATAAAAATAAATAGTACGTAACGGTTTAGAACAAAATATACGTAATTGCGGTTTTTGTGCTTAACCAAAAGCTTGTGTTTTTAAACTGTAATAAAAGACCAAAAGGAAGTGCTAAAAAGTCCGATTAATAAGTATGATTTTTTTTATTTTTTAAACTGAGCTAAGGCTTTTTTGGTAAAATCAGATAAAACCAAACGACCACTTATTTTGGCACGTTCAGCTATTAATTCATCCCAAGAATCAGTACCATGCCAAAGTGTTTTTTTTAAGGCTATTAATGCATCTGGGTTATAACTTGATAATTTTGTAGTAAAAACTTCAAGATCAAGATCGAGATCACGTATGGCATCATAAACACGAGCAAATAAACCTTTATCTTTTGCCCAATATGCTGTAAACCAATTTCCAGCATTAATACTTAATTCTGAAAAAGCAGCTACACCTATTTTACGTGTTACAGCAGGCTCAATAACAAAGGGTCCTATTCCTATACTTATTTCAGAAAGTTTTATACTTGCTTGTTCAGTAGCAAATACATAATCACAAGCAGCAAGTAACCCAATACCACCACCTACAGCTTTTCCTTGAGCGCGTCCTATTATTAATTTAGGACAATCACGCATAGCTAAAATAACTTGAGCAAAACCTTTAAAAAAACGTGTACCATCTGATAGATTATTGATATTTAATAATTCATCAAAAGAAGCGCCTGCACTAAAAGTGCGATCGCCTTCTGAAGCAAGTACTATTACGCGCACAGTATTATCTACAGCTAGTTTGTCAAATGTGTTTTTAAGCTGTATGAGTTGTTGCGTAGGAAACGAATTACTTTTAGGGTGAGAAAAACGCACAGTTGCACAACCATTATTTATTTGTGTGGTAATTAATCCTTGATTCATATTTTTATTTTTTGTAAAAGTACATTTTTTTAATTAAAATATAGTACAGCTCTAAAGCTGTAACCCTTCCTCAAAAGCAGTACCAATCACAACCAAATCAGCACCACTTTGATACGCTGCTTCCAATTGTTTTTTATTTTTTATACCACCACCAACAATCAAAGGTAGTTTAATGTTTTTTGAAACCTGCGCTATCATAGTTGTTGGTACGGTTTCAAGTGCACCACTACCACCATCTAAATAAACAATTTGGTGTCCAATATAATATCCTGCTAGTGCTGTAGCTACAGCAAGCTCTGGTTTGTGACTCGGTATTGGTTTGGTGTTTGATATATAAGAAGCTGTAGTTTCACGCCCGCTAGCAACTAAGAGATACGAAGTAGAAAGCACTTCTAATGTAGTTTGTGCTAGCAGTGGCGCCGCGATAACGTGATTGCTTATAAGGTATTCTGGGTTTCTACCCGAAATTAAATTCAGAAACAAAATACCATCGGCATGCTTGCTTATTTGCGTTGCAGCTCCTGGAAATAAAACAACAGGAATAGCAGTATATTCTTTTATTTTTAGCACAAGTTCATCGAGTATATCAGTAAACAACAAACTACCACCAACAAAAATAAAATGAGCTTGTAGTTGCTCTATTTGGGCTATTTTACTAGCTAAAGTAGCTAAACTGATTTTATCAGGGTCTATAAGTATGGCTAATAATTTCTGTTGCTTTGCCTTCGCTTTTTGTATTGTTTCTAAAATATTCATACGCTTATTTTGCAAGGGCTAAGATACAATTTTCAATAGAAAAATAATAAATATTAAAACCGTATTCTTTATTTAGAAAAGACACACTTGCTTGCACTTCTTGCTTACTAGTACAAACCGCAATATGTTGTTTAAATGACAAGCCTTTTAGATCAAGGAGTTTATAGACCGCCTCTTTGGCTGTCCATAGTTTTGTGAGTTGTATGATTTCTAAATCAGAAGGTATACAATCTGCTGTTGAGTTAATAAATTTTTGCGCTACACGCTTTAACTTTTCTTGAGGCATTTCAATATCAACACCAACAGGTTTTGTTGCAATAGCAAATACAGCAAAAGTATTGCTATGCGAAATACTGATATATTGTTCTGTATCTAAATACGGTTTTCCAGAGTTTTTATAATGCAAATGAGCACTTGTATAGCCAGCTAATTTTAAGAGTTGTTGTGTTGCTAGAAACTGCTTTTTATGCTGTAGGTGTTTTATTTTTTTATATTTTGCTTTTGCATTAACAGTAAGGTTTAATTCTTTTTTTAAAACAGCAAGTGTTTCCTTTATTTGCCAAATAAAGACCTTGGTGTTTGTATCAATACGTATGATTTTGAATAAAGGCAAGTTAAGTTTTGTTAAATAGTTTAATAAATAAAAATTTTCAATTACTTTTGTCAAAAATAAGATAAAAACAAAATTACAAGAAATTATGCAAAAGCACAGCGAATACACAAAATATAAAGTAAAAGACATTAATCTTGCTGCTTGGGGACGAAAAGAGATTCACCTTGCAGAAGCAGAAATGCCTGGTTTAATGAGTCTTCGTGAAGAATATGGAGCTGAACAACCACTTAAAGGCGCTCGTATAGCAGGATGTCTTCATATGACCATACAAACAGCTGTGCTCATAGAAACGCTTGTAGCGCTTGGTGCAGAGGTAACGTGGAGTTCTTGTAATATTTTTTCTACACAAGATCAAGCGGCAGCAGCTATAGCAGATGCTGGTGTTTCTGTTTATGCTTGGAAAGGTATGAACGAAGCAGAATTTGATTGGTGTATTGAGCAAACCTTATTTTTTGGAGAAGACAGAAAACCATTAAATCTTATCTTAGATGATGGAGGTGATTTGACAAATATGGTTCTTGATAAATATCCTGAGCTCGTAAAAGACATCAAAGGCTTATCAGAAGAAACAACAACAGGAGTTCACCGTTTGTATGAACGTGTGACTAATGGTACTTTGCCAATTCCTGCTATCAATGTAAATGATAGCGTTACCAAATCTAAATTTGATAATAAATACGGTTGTCGTGAGAGTGCTGTAGATGCTATACGTAGAGCAACAGACACTATGATAGCTGGTAAGGTAGTTGTTGTAGCTGGTTATGGCGATGTTGGTAAAGGAACAGCCGCTTCTTTTCGTGGTGCAGGAGCGCGCGTGATAGTAACAGAAATAGACCCAATATGTGCTTTGCAAGCTGCAATGGAAGGTTTTGAAGTTCGTAAAATGGATAATGTAGCTGACAAAGCAGATATAATCATCACAACAACAGGAAACAAAAATATTATACAAAGCAAGCATTTCTTGATGGCACGTGATAAAGCAATCATCTGTAATATTGGCCATTTTGATAATGAACTCGATATGGAATGGTTAAACAAAAACTACGGACATACCAAAAACACCATCAAACCACAAGTTGATCTTTATACCGTAGAAAACAAAGAGATTATTATTCTTGCCGAAGGACGTTTGGTAAATTTAGGTTGTGCTACAGGACATCCAAGTTTTGTAATGTCTAACTCGTTTACAAACCAAACCTTGGCACAATTAGAATTATGGAATCATCCAGAGCGCTATGAGAACAAAGTGTATATGCTACCAAAACATCTTGATGAAAAAGTAGCTGCATTGCACTTAGCTAGAGTAGGAGCAGAGCTCGATGAATTAACAGAAGAACAGGCTAAATATATTGGCGTAGCACAAAAAGGACCTTTTAAACCAGATTATTACAGATATTAAATTGTTGGTAATAATTAAAAAACACGTCCCTGAATTAAAAATTAAATCTGCATATTGAAAATATTTTATAAATAATTAACAAAAAAATAAGAGAGATTGAAATAGATAATTCTTGAAAAAAGTTATATTTGCAATAAAAATAGATAAATAAAGTGTTTGGATTTAAAACGGTAGTACATAAAGAATATAAAAATAACTTTTTAAGAACAGTTGTTTTTCAATTATTGTTTGATAAAAACGACTTGTTAAAAAATAAGTCAAAAGAAATACAGGAACTTTTTAAAAATAACTTTCCGAGATTTAACACATCTAAAGGTCAAGGTTTTCAAATTTCATTTAATAATGAAAACACTAATTTTCAACCAATTGAAGAAGGTCATATAATTAATTTGAAATCAGAAGATGGACAAAAATCAATTGAAATAAATGAAACTACTCTAAGTTTTACGATTACAGGAAAAGCATATAAATGTTTTAATAATCTAACTGATGATTTAAATAATATTGTATCTTTTTTAAAGTTATGTTCAATCCAAAATGTAAACAGATTAGCATTAAGAAAAATTAACATTGTTGAATTTAAAAATAATGATAACCCAACAGATGTATTATCTCTTTTACTTAATCCAGACTTAGTTTGTCAACTAAATGCTTATCCAAATAAGAGCCATATAAATCATTGTTTACAAGCATTAAACTATAAAGATGGAAATAATTTTCTTAATATAAAATATGGCTTAATAATACCACCTCAATTTAATGAGGAAATAGGTCAATTAGTCATAGATATAGACTTATTCAAGCAAGAGTTAATTGAAATTGATAATATTATTAACCATTCGACTGCTATTAATTCAGAAATTTTTAATATCTTTAGTTGGTTAATTAATGATAATACTGAAAAAATGCTAAACAATGAATAATATTGAGATATTAAATAATGACAGAAGTTTAGAAGAAATAAGAGAATTGTCTAATTTTGTTATTTCCGAAACTACTATTGATACAACAAGTCATAATAGTAATAATAAAGTGCTATCAGCGTTACTTATTGGAGCGTCATTAATTTCCACTTCTCAAAGTGTACAAGCAAAAACTATTAATTTTGTAGAGGTCAAAACGGAAAATTGCTTAAAATTAACTAAAGAATATGACAATACTGTAAACATCCCATTTACAAAATATATTAATGAAATATCTTTTACAAAAGATTTTGTAACAAAACATAACATAATCAGAAACATACTATCATTTAAATCCTTAAATCAAAGTTGGGACGGCTTTAATGCTATACCTTTAGAAATTGATAGTGCTACTAATACTATACAACTTATTGATTTAATAGGAGAAAAATTATTTTGTAAGATAAAAGACTATTATCCTAATCCAAATGGAACAATTAGTTTGGAATGGGTTAACAATCTAAACGAAAAAATTTCAGTTGAAGTTGGCAATAATTCATACTCTTATTTTGTAGAACTTGCTTCAAAAGAAGTTCAATTTTTTAATAAGCAAAAAATTAATTCAAAAGATGCTCAAATACTTGCGGAATTTATTCAAATCCTCTAAAAGCAATAAAGTTAATTTGTTATCATCAGAAATTGCCATTACTGAAAAAATTGCTCGTTCAATATTTTCACCTGTTAATGTTACTAAATCAAATACATTAAGAGCAAATACATATAAATCACCTGCAAACATTGATGAGGTATCGGTAAATAGATTAGATTATACAACTGCAAATTTCATAAAAAAGTTAAGCAAAAAAATAGCAACACCACCAAAGCGAGACTATTTTGGATTTGCTATTTTATCCAAATCCGATATAATAGAATGTGATGCAGATGTTGTTTACAGTCCAATTCTTGAACCAAAGGAAAATTTAAATATTTATCATTCTGATATTAAAGTTGGATTTATAAAAGAAAAAGGACAAGAATTACCAGCAGAAATAAATTATAAAGTAAGTAAGTTAATAGAAAAAAGTAGATTTTATATTGACCCAAACCCAAATACTGAAAATTGGGCAGGAGATGATTTGAAATAAAAACTATTGCCAACAAAGTATATAAATCATTGGGCAATAAGTGGTTAAATCAAAGTTTAGAGTGTATAAATAAAGATAGTAATAAACCGAAAATGAAGTTCTTTTAAATGCCCAACGCTTCATATACAAACCGTTGTGTTTCATTAAAAAACGAACGAAAATGACCCGAAAAGAATTTATAAAGTTTATTAAAGAGCTCAGAAATGATCTGGATAATAAATCTGAATGGGAAAATCAAACTCTTGGAAATTTCCTTGAAGCAATGGAAAGATACACGGAAGACGTTCAAGGCTATTATGATAATATGAATTTGAAAATTAATGCTGACGAACCAAGTTGGGAAAATTTTAAGAATATATTGAAAGGTGCTTCTATTTATGAATAGTATAAAAGAATTAACATATAAACGAATAATTCCTTTAACAATAATTTCATTTATAGTAATTACAAAATGGTGGTATGTTTTACCGATTGACGCACCACATTCAATAATGACTGGATTTCCCCTTGCATATTCTTGTGAAGGTTGGCATACATCAATGTCTGAGCAATATTTTATTATGGAATTTTTTATTGACATATTATTTTATTTCATAATATGGTTTTCTTTGATATATTTAATTCACCGATATTTAATAAAAAAGAAACTCAATAGAATTATTACAATAGTTTTAATTAGCCTTTCGGGAATATTTTTACTATTATCAATTTTGATAGTTTCAAATCCTGACAATCTTTTTTATTTAAAGCGTGAATTTGAGACTGAAACGATTGAAACTCAACCGAAATTTATTTGGAAACATATTATTAGATCTGAAAACAGAAAACAAAAAGAATAAAACAACGAAAGCACAACAAAGTGTATAAATCATTGGGCAATAAGTGATTAACTCAAAATTCAGTGCTTTTTAATAAAGATAGAGATAAACCGAAAGTGAAGTGCCTTTGGCAGGTAAACGCAACATACAAGAAACGTTAGCAATCATAAGACAGTCGAAACATTATGAAAAATAAATTATCCATATTATTAATAATTATAACATTTAACCTTTTAAATGCACAAGAACAAAAAGAATTCTTCGAAAATGGAAATTTAGGTAGTATAGGTAAATTTGATAATGGTAACAAAACTGATTTGTGGAAATATTACTACAAAAATGGGAAATTATCAAGTATTGGTAAATATAAAAAAGGTAAGTTGACAGGTGTTTGGAAATCTTATTATAAAAACGGGCAATTAAAAAAAACTGGAAAATATGATAATGGAATAAAAATTGGTAAATGGCAATATTTTCATGAAAATGGTATATTAAGTGAAATTGGAGAATTTAAACAAGGTTATAAAACAGGTGAATGGAAAACGTATTTTAATAATGGACAATTAAGTCTAATCGGTACATTTAAAAATAAGCACAAAATAAGTAAATGGAAGTCTTATAATAAAAATGGAAAATTAAATGCTATCGCAAAGTATAGTGATTTTGGAAAAAAATGCGAATGGACTTATTATCAAGAGAATGGAAAACTATTAAGCGAAGGAATTTCCAAAAATGGTAAAGATATTGGTCTTTGGAAATATTATTCTGATAAAGGATTTCTATATGCAATTGGTGGATCAAATTTTGAAACACAAAATGGACAATGGAAATATTATCATGAAAATAAAAAATTAAGTGATATTGGAGAATATAAAAACGGTAAAAAAATAGGTGTTTGGAAATATTATTATGAAAATGGAATATTAAAAGGGTTTGGTAAATATGAGAATGATAAAGAAATAGGAGTTTGGAGATACTATCATAAAAATGGAAAATTAAGTGATATTGGAGAATATATTAATGGAAACCCAACAAACGAATGGAAGGTTTACCATGATAATGGAGAAATATATCAAATCCGTTTATGGACAGATGGTAAATTTATGAACATTTTATCTTGCAATGATAAGAATGGTAACAAATTGAATAAAGGAACTTTATCTAATGGTAATGGTACAGTTAATGAGTATGATGAAAATGGTAACTTAATCAAAATAGAAACTTATATTAATGGCTATTTAAAGTAAACGTTTGCCAACAATCAGTATAAGCAATGCAACAAATCTAAAATATTTAGATTTTTAATATAAAAGAATTTTCACAAAAGACAATTAAATGAAACTATTTACAAAATTTATAACAGAAAAAGATTTACCAATAATTATAGCGCATACTATTAGTAAAATGAACACGACTCAAAGACAAACGTTTATAGAAAATCATATTAAAAAAGTAATTGAAGAAAGTATAAAGTATGCCTCAAAAAAAGAGGAAGGAATAATTTTAAATTCGGTTTTAGAAATTATTGAAACTAAAAAGAATGATTTAGACAAAAACACTTGCGAAAATCCTGATTATATGTGTTGTTAATTGCCTTGGTATTGTAACGATTATATCTGGATATATTCTTCTAATTTAGAATAAATAATTAGAACTAAAAAGATATGAAAATCAAATAATTGACATTAGAATACCAAAATAATTTAATAGAAAATATCTAAATTCAATAAATAAAAAATTTTATTTCTCAAAACTTTTTATTGTATAGTAATTAAGACGTTCTAAATAATGTTTTATGAGTTTAATTTGTGAAGCATGAAATGATTTTATTTTTATCTCGAGCGCTTTCTTGTAAGCAGTTATTTCCTTTTTTATATTTTGTTGTTCGCCAATATTAAGTGCGAGTTCTGCTGCAGCTACTTTTGCCCAAGCATCAAGAAAATCGGTATCTTTTGTATTGAGCACTTCAAAAAAATGCTTACTATAGTTTATAGGGTATTCCGCCGCAAACATACAATACTCTTCTGCTACTGCGCCATCTACTTGATTTTTATAAGACAAAAAACGAAATAATGCCTTACGCCTATCAGCTGGTTTTGTTTTAGGAATTGAAGCAATAAGTGATTCAATTGTTGACTCCAAGTTAATGGTGGTTTTAGGAACAACAGGCTCTTTTATCGTTTCTTTTGTTTTTTTATTGGTACACGCCGTAAAAAAGACGACAAAAACAAGAAATACTAACGTGTATAATACGGTTTTATTTGCAATTTAATTTGGTATTAAAAGTGATTTCAAAGGTTACATCAGCCCAAGTTTTACTTTTACCGTCTGCGCCTTTATGTTTATCAAAAACTGCTGTATGATAGAAATACAAAGCTTCGCCTGCGTTAAAATCTTGTTTTAAATCAAAGCTACCTTTTAGTGTTATTGTATGTTCTTTTATAACTATTTCAGCTCTTTTTGATACGGTAGTATTATTCATATGTATTTTTACTTGGGCTTGTTTTTTTGTAGTATCAAAAGAGGTAATTTGCATTGTAACGGTGTTACTTTCCATCATTTTACCAAAAAGATATTCGCTTAAAACATCATTTTTTTCCGTTCCTGAAAAAATAGCTTTTGTATCAATTATAAGCCTGCTGTTTTGATATAAAGAATCAATAGAAAAAGTTGCTTTTGGTTGTTCAAAAATAATTTTATTGAAGGTATTGACCAAAGGTTGTTTAGCTGTTGTTTTATAAAACGTCCACATTACTTTTGGTGTTCCTACATTTTCAACAGTACAAATAGCCGATTTATCAGTTTTATTTTTATTAACATGCTTAGGAGAGGAGCACATATTGAGTGTTAATAATGTAATAAATAAAGTGATTAGTTTCATTTTTTTATCAGTTTAAATGTTTTTTCACGTTTATCTGCTGTTTGTATTTTTAAATAATAAAATCCAGCTGCAAAATCAGTTAAATCTATTTGATGTGTATCAACAGTTTTAATGTATTGCCCTAATGCATTATATAAATCAGCTTGTTTTACTTCAATAGTATTTGTATTGATAGTAAAAATTCCTTCCGAAGGATTGGGAACAATTTGAATAGCACTCAATTCATTTTCTAAAACAGGAAGCGCACTACAATTCACTATTATATCATAAGCGGAGCCACTACCATCATCGGCATCAACAACTATATAATAGGTTTGTCCAGAAACAGCATTAGCATACGTAGCCGAAGAAGAAGCAACTGTACCAATACAATCTGAAGGATCACAACTATCTAAAATATAGATATCTAAATCACCTGTAAAATTACTCAATGATACCGTAAAAGAACCGTCGCCTGTTGCTGTCCAAGTATGTACACGCTCAGGCCCTGTTTCTGTCCATGTATTGCAAGCATATTGACCTACGTTGGATGCTGCTGTAGAACTGGCACCGTGGTAACTCGTATTACACGTAAGGCTAATTGCATTACTACAATCTAAAGCAGTACTTGTACCAGAACCATCATCGCAACGGTATATATTAACAGGGTTGTAATAATGATCAGCTATCCATTGGTATGTTTTACCATTGAGTGCCCAGCGCTGTGTTCCCCATTGACACATTCCTCTTCCGTGACCATAGCGGTCGTGACCAGCACATAAATTGTCAGCAATACAAGGAGCGCTTGTGCTATTTCCAGCAAAACCATCACCACAACTTTCTCCTGCAGGAGCATTCAATCCATTGTTTTCGGCAGAATATTCTGTAAAAGCAATTGCATTTGTAGTGGTTACCATATATTTTCCTGATGTAATACTACAAGCACTAATACAACTAGAAGCATAATCACTATCCCAAACTTGACGACAAGTAGTATTTGAAATATCATAATTTGCCGCTATAGGATGCGACACATGATAGGCACCATACGATTTGTAAGGCAAACTTCCGGCTTTTAGCGATGCTGCCTCCCAACTCGCTATCCATTCATCATTTAAACCTTTTCGAGTATAGACTTCTATACCCATAACAGAAACGGTAGTACACGTATTACAGCTACATCCTGTACCTACTCGTATGCTACTTGGTAGATTGTCACAGGTATAACTCATTGTTCTTGCTTGACATGCTGCAAGACTTTCGGTTATGGTTGCTATAGCTATATTAGCAGGTTGTGCATTGGCAATTATAGGTTTTTCAAGGAGGTTTAAACCTACTCCTGTATAAGTTGTTGCTGTAGTAAACCGAAAAGATTCTTGATGTTCTTGATACTTATCAGCACGGATGATAAATGAAAGCGAATCACCTTCTGTAAAAGCAGTATAGTTAGCAATCTCATTTTTATGAATGCTAAAAAAACCATTACCATTTACTTTTTTTTCTAAAGCGAATTCAGGGAAGAATACGAGAGCATTTTGCAGCGGTTTTCCTGTAAATTCATCATAAATAAAACCTTGATAAAGTGTGCCTTCTTGAGTTTCAGGTTGTGTATAACCTTGTTGGGGTTCTAAGATAGCTTTGATATTTACTTTAGTATTGGCATCAAAATGTGATTGAATAGTTTGATAATTAGGAGCGTAAAATGTAACTTTTACTGCTTCGTTGACTTTATCGAGCTGTATAACACCATCTTTATTGGCTTGATACACTTTTTTTTTTGTTGCTGTTTCTATTAGCACATAGCTGTTTTGTATGCGTTGAAATGTATAAGCATCTTCCATATGAATGCTTAGTTGTGCGTGCATAAAGCTGTGAATACTGAATAAAAAGAAAAAAAGAAAAGGAACTTTATTTTTCATAATGCTTAAAAATTTGACTATTAAGCTTTAAAGGTAGTGCTTTTTATTAAAAAAACACCTTGTAGAAGGCATTTACTTACTTTAAGTAAATTGTAATCGTATTTATTTAACCAAAAAAATGTTTTATATTTGGTTTTATATCATTTTAGCTTCAAACAAAAAAGTATTCTATGAACAACTATGAAAAAACATCATTCAAAAAACTTTTAGAAAAACTACAAGAAGACTCTTGGCAACTCGAACTGCTTATTTCTGGTTTTGCTATATTTGGTTTGTTCTATTCATTAGAACCTGTACATCATGCAAGTATAGAGGCATTAAGAGGCGAGGAGACTATTTCTTTTATTACTTTAAACGCCGTAAAACTGTTTTTACTAATAATGATATTTAACTTAATGTTACACATTATTTTAAGAGCTTTATGGATTGGTGCTTTAGGTTTGCGGTATGTCTCTGGAGAAATTAATTTTGACAATCTCAATTACAGTGAAAAGTTTACAAACTATTTAAAACGAAAAGTAGGCTCATTTGATAGTTATATCGGTAAATTAGAAAATTATTGTAGTGTTATTTTTGGTATCTCTTTTTTACTTGTTTTTTATGTATTAGCATTAGTTATATTTCTAGGTATTCTTTTAGTAATTAAATTTTATTTTTTTAATAATGGTGATTTATTAAAATGGATTGGACTCACTGTATTAACTTTTTTAATACTAGGTGCTTTATTAACTTTTTTTGATTTAGTAACAACTGGTTTGTTAAAGAAGAAACAATGGACAGCAAAAATATACTTTCCTTTTTATTTGATTTTCAGTATTTTAACATTATCATTTCTTTACAGACCTTTGGTGTATAATTTTTTAGATAATAAATTAGGCAAACGAATTAGTTTGTTTTTAATTCCGTTTTATTTTTTAATTATACTTATTACATCATTTCACTATCAGCAATCCAATTTTTTTACAAAACAAAACAACTCAAATAGTATTATAGCAAATCATAATAATTATGAAGATTTAAAAGATAAAGATGCTGTGTTTAATGATTTTACTATACAATCAAAAGTAATTTCTGATCCCTATTTAAAAATATACATGCCATTTTATACAACTATGGAAGATGTAATTTTTAAATTCAATCCAGATTTAAAACCTGAAAAAGATGAAAGAGGTTTACAGTTTGGTCTGGTTTCTTTAAGTAAATCAATTACGAAAGAACAAAAACAAAAAAAAGACAGTTTAAGAAGCGTATACATTAAAACGTTTAACACTATTTTTACACTAAAAATAGACAGTACTGCTTATAAATCAGCTTTTATAATTGATAAAATCAAAAAAGAAAAATTTGGATTTGAAATGTATTTAGTGATTAAAAAATTGAAAGAAGGCAAACATATGCTCATAATGAGTGAGCAACT
This sequence comes from Flavobacteriaceae bacterium, assembly GCA_027073495.1. Taxonomy (GTDB): domain Bacteria; phylum Bacteroidota; class Bacteroidia; order Flavobacteriales; family Flavobacteriaceae; genus JALSVQ01. The sequence goes on from JALSVQ010000019.1 coordinate 19,066, forward strand.
AAAAAAAGACTCTGTAGGTAGTAAAATACTAACTAAAATTCCTTTTTGGTATTTTCCGAAATAAAACGCTTGTGATTAAATTATTATTACACCTAAAAGAATTTTTAATTAAGACGCCTTAATATTCTAAATACATTTTTTTGTCTTACAGCGAAGCGGTCTTTTGTTTTTTATTGGACACTGTATTTATAAATTTTATAAATTATTTTTATCAAAATAAGTATTCATAAAATTTAAATATTTTAAGAAATAGCATTAAATTTGAAAAATTTTAATTTTAAAGCAAAAACAATGGCTCAAGATTTATTTCAAGCACCAGATTACTATCAGTTAGATGATTTATTAACCGAAGAACACAAACTGGTTCGCGATACCGCAAGAGAATGGGTTAAAAGAGCAGTAAGCCCAATCATAGAAGATTATGCACAACGCGCAGAATTTCCAAAACAAATAGTAACAGGACTAGCCGAAATAGGCGCTTTTGGTCCTTATATACCCGAAGAATATGGTGGAGCAGGACTCGATCAAATGTCTTACGGACTCATAATGCAAGAGATAGAACGTGGTGATTCTGGCGTTCGTTCTACAGCATCAGTACAATCATCTTTGGTGATGTATCCTATTTATGCTTTTGGAACAGAAGCACAAAAACAAAAGTTTTTACCAAAATTAGCTAGCGGCGAAATGTTAGGTTGTTTTGGTCTTACAGAACCCAATCACGGTTCAAACCCTGGAGGTATGGAAACCAATATCAAAGATATGGGAGACCATTATTTGCTAAATGGTGCCAAAATGTGGATTTCAAACGCACCATTTGCAGATGTAGCTGTTGTTTGGGCAAAAAATGAAGCAGGACGTATCAAAGGTATTATTGTAGAACGAGGTATGGAAGGTTTTTCTACACCTACAACACATAACAAATGGTCTTTGCGCGCTTCGGCTACAGGAGAACTTATCTTTGATAATGTAAAAGTACCTAAAGAAAATCTATTAACAGGAAAAGATGGACTTGGCGCACCACTACAATGTTTGGATTCTGCGCGATACGGTATTGCTTGGGGCGCAATAGGTGCTGCAATGGATTGCTATGATACCGCTTTGCGTTATGCTAAAGAACGCATACAGTTTGGCAAACCAATTGCTTCATACCAATTGCAACAAAAGAAACTAGCAGAAATGATAACTGAAATCACCAAAGCACAATTATTGACTTGGCGTTTGGGACAATTGCGTAATGAAGGACGTGCTACATCAGCACAGATATCTATGGCAAAACGTAACAATGTAGCTATGGCATTAGAAATAGGACGTGAAGCAAGACAAGTACTAGGAGCTATGGGTATCACAGGAGATTATGCTATAATGCGTCATATGATGAACCTTGAATCTGTTGTTACCTATGAAGGAACACACGATATTCATTTATTGATTACAGGAATGGATATAACAGGTATTCCTGCATTTCAGTAAACAATAATTTATTTATAATATATAAAAAAAAGGCGTGTTTTTCATCAATAAAAACACGCCTTTTATTATGATTTTTTTTAATTATGATTTTATTCAAAACGGAGCGGTTAATAGTAAAAGAAATGCAAGATGTAGATTTTGAGTTCTTTACAGAACTTGTATCTGCCCCAGAAATAATTAATCCAATACCACAGAAAAAGTGGAGTATTCTCAAAATAAAAAACAAATTCAAAGACTTTACAACTTATCCCAAGAATCCATTAAATAAAAAAATGGTGATTTGGGGTATTTATGAGCAAGATGAAAAAGAATTGATAGGGCTTTGCGGGCTTTTAACAAATGATGATAATCAAAGCGAAATTGCCTATCGTCTTCGTAAGAAATACTGGAAAATAGGCTACGGTACAGAAGTGACCAAACATATGATTTATTATTGTTTTAATACATTAAAATTAAACATATTAACAGCAGATGTGAATATTGAAAACACGGCATCGGTTAAAATATTAACTAAATTTTTTAAACCAATTAAAGAATTTTATAATGCGCATGATAAATGCACAGATAGACGCTACTTACTACATAAAAATGATTGGAAAAACTTAAACCAAATCAAATAATTTTCCTGGTATTGGTTTGATAACACCTTTGAGTTCTAACTGCATTAACAATTGTGCTACTTTATAGTTGAGTAAACCCGTTTCAATAGCTATGGTATCAATATGTGTTTTTCCAAATTGCACCAAATAATCAACTATTCTTTGTTCATCTGTGTTTAGGTTTACAAACAATTGTCTTTGTATTCCAACAGGTTTTTTTTGCGTTTCCCATTGTAGCATTTTCACAATATCCTCCGCACTTGAAAGCAATGATGCTTTGTTATATTTAATGAGATTATTACACCCTTCACTAAGTAAATCTGTGGTTTTTCCAGGAACAGCAAACACATCGCGGTTGTATGAGTTTGCTATTTCTGCAGTTACCAAAGAACCTCCTTTTGAAGCAGATTCTATAACTATTGTAGCTTGTGACATTCCTGCAATAATACGATTGCGCTGTAGAAAATTTTCACGTTCAGGCATTGAAGAAGATTTAAATTCGGTGATAAATCCGCCATTTTTTTCTACTTCGTGCACATATTTTTTATGTGCTTTTGGGTAAGTTTGGTTGAGACCATGTGCCAAAACACCAATGGTTTGTAAACCATATTTTACAGCCGATCGATGAGCACAAATATCTACACCATAAGCAAAACCGCTAACTATTATTGGGTTATAAGGTGCAAGATCTTGAATTAACGCATTACAAAAATCACGTCCATAATTGGTGATTTTTCGCGTTCCAACAATACTTATTATCTTTGGATTGTTCAGGTTTATTGTGCCACTAGAAAACAAAATAAGTGGCGCATCAACGCTATGTTTTAATAGTTCAGGATAGTCAGCATCAAAAAGTGTAGTCACTTTTATATTATATTTGGCTACAAACTCTAATTCTTTTTCAACACCTTCAAAAATAGTGTTGTCTTTTAAATTTTTTAGGATATACGTACCAATGCCATCAATCTTTTGTAAGGCCGTAGTAGCTGTTTCAAAAACAGCCTGAGCGGAGCCACAATGTTGCACCAGTTTTTTGGCATTAATAGACCCAATACCTTTAACTTGTTGTAATGCTAATAGATAATAGTGTTCAGTTTTCATAAAACAAAGCTAGTTCTTTTTTTAATAATGCGCTCATAAACCGTTTAAAGCTTTATTTTTAATTTTTTTTCTATTACTATTTATTAAAATTTTTCTAGAAAACGAAACGACATTAAAACTACTTTTCAATAGCGTTTCTTAAATTACTATCAAAAAAAAACAATCTTCTACTGATTTATTGGCGTACTCATTATTTTTTTAGTAAATTTGCCTTCCAATCAAAAATTGGCGTCTTGGCCGAGTGGCTAGGCTGGGCTCTGCAAAAGCTCCCACAGCGGTTCGAATCCGCTAGACGCCTCAAAATCATTAGGCTGTTTTTTAAACAGCCTTTTTTTATGCAAATTTTTTCAAGATTACATCAATAAAAAATACAAGCTGCGAATAAATTCTTTATTTTTGACCTATGAATACGATCATCGACTTTTTTATTAACCCTTACAAAGGAGCTGAAACACTAAATATTATATTAGAACTCATAGCCATGAGTTTTGGAATAGCTTCTGTATTTTATGCCAAAAAAGAGAGTGTTTTGGTTTACCCAGTAGGGATTGTTTCTACTGCTATTTATGTTTATTTGCTCAGCCAATGGGGTTTGTATGGTGATTTAATTATCAACATCTATTATACTATTATGAGTGTCTATGGTTGGTACGTTTGGACACGCATTACAAGTGACAATGAATCAATACACATCACACGTGCTTCTAGAAAAGATTGGCTATACACTCTTGGTATATTTATCTTTACTTCTATTTTTGTGATAGTGGTTTATAGACATTATAATGTAATGCCTACTTCTTTAAACTTTAAACAAACAGTAGCTTATGTTTTTGACAATTTATTTAGTGGAAAACTCGATAATATCAAAAAAATAACACCATATCTTGACACATTTACAACAGGTGCAGCCTTTGCAGCGATGTGGCTTATGGCAAACAAAAAATTAGAAAATTGGACATTTTGGATAGCCGTAAATATGGTTTCTGTTCCTTTGTATTTTATCAAAGGATTGGGTTTTACAGGTATTCAATATTTTATCTTTTTAATATTAGCAATTTACGGATATAAAGCATGGAAAAACTCCTTGGACAACACGAATCAGACATTATAAAAATCGTTATTTTTGGACCAGAATCTACTGGAAAAACGACCATTTCAAATCAACTAGCTAGACACTATCATACTGTTTGGGCTCCAGAGTTTGCACGTAATTATTTGCAAGACAAATGGAACAATGAACGCAAAACGTGTGAAAATTCAGATTTACTTCCTATCGCCATCGGGCAAATGGCTTTAGAAAATGATTTGGCACAAAAAGCCAATGAAATTCTCATCTGTGATACCGATATTTTAGAAACAAAAGTATATTCAGAAACCTATTATGGTGATTTTGTAGATAATCATCTCGAAAAACATGCCTTAAAAAACACCTACGATTTGTATTTTCTTACCTATATTGATGTACCTTGGGAAGAAGATGATTTACGTGATAGACCAGGTATGCGTAAAGAAATGTTTGATGCATTCAAAGAAGCATTAGATAAACACAATCGGCCGTACATACTACTTAAAGGCGATAAACATACGCGGCTTAAAACAGCCGTAAATGCGATTGAAAAACTGAAAGCAATACGTGCTAAATACAGTAAAGCAGATTTGAAACAGTTTAAAGAAAAAGGCTTGTCTGTATGGCAAATTAATGAACAAATAGAACTGTTTAAAAATGGTACTGCTTTTAGTGATTTGCAAAGGCCTGCGTTAGTAGGAGATGGTATTACTACTTTATCTTCTGAAGAACTACTCCACTTTTCTTCACATTATGAAGCCCAAAAAGAGGCTTTAGATGTCTTAAAATTTGTCCCTGCTTCTGGTGCTGCTACGCGTATGTTTAAAGCGCTCTATACTTTTGTAGAAGACGAAAAAGAACATGGTTTTGAAGCGGCTTTACAAGACAATAAAACAGTACAAATGCTTTTGGATAATTATACTAAATTTGCATTTACTAATGAAATAAACAGTGGCGAATTAACTGATAATTTGAGTAAATTGGCTTATATAAAGCGTATGCTTCAGCATTATGGCACAGTTGCCAAAGGCTTAATACCATTTCATCAATATAGCAGTAATGATATTCGAACAGCCTTTGAAGAACAGCTTGTTTCGGCTTTATCTTATGCTACAAGTCAAAATCAATTGACCAAAGTACATTTTACTATAGCACCAACAGCTACGACTGCATTTAAGCGTGTTTCGTATCGCGTAGTACCAAAACATGATGAAAATCTCCGTGTCTATTTTTCGTATCAAAAAGGAAATACAGACACTGTAGCTGTAGATTATCAAAATCAGCCTGTACGTGATGCGTCTGGAGCTATTATTTTTCGCCCAGCAGGACATGGTGCTTTACTTGCCAATCTCAACGAACAAAATGCGGACCTTATTTTTATTAATAACATTGATAATGTAGCAAAAACTACTTTTTATCCCGAAGGTTTTCAGTATAAAAAAGCATTGGCAGGAAAACTACTTTCACTCCGAGCACAGTGTTATGATTTGTTAGAAAAATTAGCTATTGAAGAAGTAGCTACAGACACTATAACACGTGCTATAACTTTTCTAAAGGAAGCTTTAAACTTTGATATTCCTACTGCATTTGATACGTTTGAAGCAATTAAACAACAACAACAATTAATAAAATATCTAAACCGTCCAATACGTGTTTGTGGTGTTGTAGCCAACCAAGGAGAACCAGGTGGAGGTCCTTTTTGGGTAAAACAGGGCAATCAGACTTCCTTACAAATAGTAGAAACAGCACAAATAGACCAATTGAATGATAATCAAAAAGAAATATTGGAAAATGCGAGTCATTTTAACCCAGTAGAATTGGTTTGTAGTATCAAAAATCATAAAGGTAAAACCTTTAATCTCTTTGATTTTGTCGCTAAAGACACGGCTTTTATTTCACAAAAAACCATAGCAGGAGATCCTATTCAAGCCTTAGAACTTCCTGGCCTTTGGAATGGTGCAATGGCAGCTTGGCATACTGTTTTTGTGGAGATACCTGTAACCATGTTTAACCCTGTTAAAACAGTTGTTGACCTATTGAAGCCTGCACATCAATAAGTGGTTTCTTCCTAAAGATAAAGTTTTTAAAAATTAATGTTTATAAAATTTATCAACGTTCGTTTCTTACTTTGTCCTAAAAAAACAATCAAATCCAAAAGGAAACAAAAATCAGGTCGAACACAGTTTTTAATTTTACAAACAACAATTCATCCTAAAAACACTACAGTTCACCCATTATTTATTTTATAATGCTAATATTATAATGTAATTTGTAAGCAAATACAAAGCATTATGATTGAAATAAAAACAGTAAGTAAATCTTTTGGAACTTTAAAAGCTAATAATGCCATCAACCTAAGTATTAAAAAAGGAGAGGTTTTTGGTTTACTAGGCCCTAATGGTGCTGGAAAATCAACCTTAATCAACACTATAAACTCCTTGTTAAAACCTGATATAGGAGAAATCTACATTAATGATGTAGCTCTAACATCAAATCCGGAACAAGTAAAACAATGGCTTGGTGTTGTTCCTCAAGAAATAGCCTTGTATGATAATTTTTCGGCTTATGACAATCTTTTGTTCTTTGGGAAACTATACAACATTGCATTAAAAACACTCAAAAAACGTATAGCAGAAGTTCTTCAATTAATTGGGTTAGAAAACAGAAAAAATGACTTAATAAAAACATTTTCTGGAGGCATGAAACGCCGTATTAATATTGCTGCTGCGTTACTCCATCAGCCTAAAGTGCTTCTAATGGACGAGCCTACGGTTGGTGTTGATCCACAAAGCAGAAATCAAATTTTTGA